>CAJWUF010000025.1 GCA_913047395.1 uncultured cyanobacterium | reverse complement strand
CACAGCCATCAGCCAACGTCAGACAATCAGTATTCCGATAGAAGCAGGTCTTCTCAGCCTGCGGGGTCTGAGTCCTCAACGGCTCCGTTTTGAATTGGAATATGCCCTTGAACGGGGCAGCACAGCAAATAGCTTCCTGTTTGCCGCTGGCCAAACCAGTGAAGGTCATCACCACTCAGCGGTATTGGTTCACCCGCCCGGAGCTGCCTATGCCGAGGTGTTCATGCCGGCCCTGGCCAATGCTCTAGCTAGCAACACCACAGCCCTGCAAGTTGTCGTAGGGCACGTGAATCCCAACCGAATTGCCTTACTACAAAAACTAGCTGATGTTTATCCCCAGCTGGAATTAATCAGCTCCAACCCCGGCGCCAAATTACTCAAAGAACTCTGGACTCAACGCAAACCAACAGCACCAGGTGACACGGGAGAAGAGATCCCTCGCATACCTCCTTTACCAGATATCCAGATCATTCGGCAAGAACAGGTTCTCCAGCTGAGCAGTAATTATCAGTTGAGGTTGATTCCCGCTCCGACAGCTCGTTGGCCTGGTGGCCTACTGGCCTTCGAAGAACATCTAGGCCTATTGATGAGCGACAAGCTATTCGCCGCTCACCTCTGCACTAGCAGCTGGGCAGAGGCCAACCGAAACAGCACAGAAGAAGAGCGACGCCATTTCTACGACTGCCTGATGGCGTCGATGAGCACTCAGGTGAATAGTCTCATCGACAGGCTAGAAGAACTAGACATCCGCACGATCGCACCAGGCCACGGCCCAGCCATAGAAGCAAGCTGGCGGAGCCTACTAAGTGACTACCGGCGCTGGAGTGAGGGACATCAAGATGCCGTAATCAACGTGTTGCTGCTTTTCGCTAGTGCCTACGGCAACACAGCCGCGATCGCTGATGCCCTAGCCCAAGGCGTTAGCAGAACAGGTGTGCGGGTGAAAAGTATCAACTGCGAATTCACTCCCGCTGATGAGCTACTGCAAGCAATCCAAGAAGCTGATGCCTACCTGATTGGCTCACCAACACTGGGAGGCCATGCCCCAACGCCAATCATCTCAACATTAGGCACGCTGCTTGCAGAGGGCGACCGCAGCAAACCAGTAGGCGTATTCGGCAGCTACGGCTGGAGCGGCGAAGCACTCGACCTTCTCGAAAGCAAACTGCGCGACGGCGGTTTTCAATTCGGATTTGATCCGATCAAAGTGAAATTCAGTCCAGATGCTGCGATGGTCAAAACTCTCGAGGAAACAGGCACGCACTTTGGTCGAAACCTGCTCAAAGAACAGCACCGTCAGCAGCGACGCACTGCCGGTGGGATGAGTGCAAGTCGCAGCGATCCAGCAGTGTTAGCTCTAGGTCGAGTGGTGGGTGCCCTATGCGTGCTCACAGTCCGCAAAGGTGAAGGAGATAAAAGCCTCAGCGGCGCCATGGTGGCCAGTTGGGTTAGCCAAGCAAGCTTTTCACCTCCAGGCCTCACCGTTTCGATCGCTAAAGACCGAGCAGTGGAAACTCTGCTGCAGCGTGATGACTGCTTCGCCATCAATGTGCTGGCCGCAGGCCGACAAAACCAATTGATGAAGCAATTCCTGCAACCATTTCCACCGGGCGCAGACCGCTTTGAAGGACTAGAGCTCGAGACAAGTCCAGCCGGCCAACCGATCCTGCCAGAGGCACTGGCTTGGCTAGAGGCCAAGGTGCAACTGCGAATGGAATGTGGTGATCACTGGCTCATCTATGCAGAAGTAAGCCACGGTGGCGTGCTCGACGTAGAAGGCACAACAGCCGTTCACCATCGCCGTACAGGAGCCAACTATTAGGCGAGCTGAAATTCAATCGGCTTCATCACCTTCTCTCGATCACATGCCATAACAACCACTATTAATCAGCGAAAACAACGACAGAAAACAGACTTAGGGAAGAGTCCATCGCGAATCTGCTGCTCCTGCAGCTGATACAAGCTCTCAATCTTTTTAATTGCTGCACCGCATCACGCATATTCGCAAAGGCCTCGGCTCAAGATACTGAACTTCCCATCACTAGATATGGGGTAGACCAAGAAGGTCGTCTATCAAATGGAAAACCTATAAATGTGGTTTTAATAACTCGGAATTTATCCAAACTCCTTTGCGCAAAAGGTGTTGCAACAACTCGCGATGATGGCGAGAAGAGTCCGCTGCAATTGCGAAGACTTTCTTAAAGTGGTTGGCACGCCACATGTTGTGTACTGAAATACCACCAGTTATTGCAACTAAGCCTCGCCCCGATGGGATCTCAGCCAGGCCACGAAGCTGCAGTGCGCTACCGCGGTTTTCTCCTGCTGCCACAGGCAAACCAAACCTGGTTAGTCAGGCCTGAGCGCAGCCCAATGTTGATGCTGCCTTTCCGTACCCCAAGCTGCTCACTAGAAGAAGTTAAATCGATGCTGAACAGGCGTCTATCTCAGAAAACAAACCTATTTGATGCAGCCTGATTAATCAGGCTGCATAAGGAGGAGGTGTTGGTTGACCACCATGAGATTGAAATGGCAACACGACCGTGGCCCATCGCTCGGGACGCTCAGGTCGTTGCCGAAGTGGCTGACGAACACCAAAAGGAACGCGCACCACATTGGTTCCATCCATCGCCAAGGTATGTCCTTGCAAAAGAGCTGATTCCAATCCATCTGGAAGGGTGGGAAGACTTAGCCCTCCGCTTTCCATGCGTTGTTGCAGTTGATTCTTTGAAGTGTCTCTATCCATGCTGTCCCCCCAGCAATGGTGCAGATGCCGGACATTATGATCAAAATAATCCGGAATGCAATGAATTAAAAGCCGAAAATTCGGTTTTCAATGACAAATTACTGCCTTCAACTGGTTTGCACCAGGGGCGGTTGACGAACATCATTCTCAATGAACTGATCAACCGTTGAGCAGCTACACACCAAATTGCGATCGCCATAGGCATTATCAATACGAGAAACTGCAGGCCAAAATTTGCTTTGACGCTGATCAGCCAATGGAAATGCAGCCTCAGCGCGGGAATAAGGCCGATCCCAAACCTCTGCTGTAACAGCAGCCAACGTGTGAGGTGCCCGTCTCAGCAGATTGTTGTGGGCATCCATCTGCCCCGACTCAATAGCCGCCGTTTCTTCCCGTATAGAAATCATGGCATCACAGAAGCGATTTAATTCCTCAAAACTCTCGCTTTCGGTGGGTTCCACCATCACTGTCCCAGCCACAGGCCAGCTCACAGTTGGAGCATGGAAGCCGTAGTCCATTAACCGCTTGGCAACATCGTCTACCTCCAATCCTGCACTGCGCTTGAGAGGACGCAAATCCAGAATGCATTCATGGGCGACCAGCCCTGATTGACCCCTGAAAAGCACCGGGTAATAAGGGTTGAGTCGATGAGCCAGGTAATTAGCAGATAAAAGTGCAACAGCACTGGCCTGCCGCAAACCTTCAGCACCCATCATGCGCAGATACATCCAACTGATCGGCAGGATGCCTGCGCTGCCCCATGGCGCAGCCGAGATCGGACCAATCGCCTGCTCACCGCCACAGCGAGCAAGGGGGTGACCTGGCAAAAAAGGCACCAAATGTTCTGCTACCGCAATAGGACCTACACCTGGTCCGCCTCCGCCATGGGGGATACAAAAAGTCTTGTGCAGATTGATATGACAAACATCAGCGCCATAAGTACCAGGGCTGCAAAAGCCGATTTGAGCATTGAGATTGGCGCCATCTAGATAAACCTGACCACCATGGCGATGAACGAGCTCACAGATCTCGCGGATCTTCGGCTCAAACACACCATGTGTTGAGGGATAAGTGATCATTAGCGCCGCCAAATCAGAGGCATGAGCAGCTGCCTTGCAGGCAAGATCGTCGAGGTCAACATTCCCCTCTTGATCACAAGCCACAGGCACCACTCGCAAACCTGCCATTACAGAACTGGCTGGATTAGTGCCATGAGCACTAGTAGGAATCAAGCAAACATCTCGATGCTGCTCACCACGAAAATGATGCCAAGCCCTAATCACCAATAAGCCAGCAAATTCCCCTTGAGAACCTGCATTCGGCTGCAAAGACACTCCGGAAAAGCCAGTAATA
Organism: uncultured cyanobacterium; assembly: GCA_913047395.1. Classification (GTDB taxonomy): domain Bacteria; phylum Cyanobacteriota; class Cyanobacteriia; order PCC-6307; family Cyanobiaceae; genus Prochlorococcus. Next base: position 15,988 of record CAJWUF010000025.1, on the reverse strand, counting down.
GATGCAAACCAAGCTTCTAGGTCCTTAACCAATAGCTGATAACCATTGCATTGATCAGAAGGAGCAAACGGATGCGGTGCTGCAAACTCCCTCCAGCTAACTGGCATCAATTCAGCTGCAGCATTGAGCTTCATGGTGCAGCTACCCAGGGGGATCATCCCGTGCACCAAGGAAAAATCACGGCTCCCGAGACGCTCGATGTAGCGCATCAGCTCAGTTTCGCTGCGATAGAGATGAAACACTGACTGTTGCAACCAGGGTTTCTCTCGCAAAGGCAGCTCCAAAAGCTCCTCTAGAAGAAGGTCTTCAAGGTCTTCAAGTACTGGCAAAGACTGACCCACAACCTCGGCCAGAACCTGAAGAATCTTTTTCAGCTCCTGATCGGTGCTGAGCTCATCAAAACTGATCCCAAATCCTTTGGCTTCCTCTGGTGCAACACCTATAGGAAGCAAGCGCAAGTTAAAACCTGCTAAAGCCGCAGCCTGATGAACAGCCGGAGCTTCCGGACATATCACTTCAACAGTGTCAAAACGAGCTATCTGCTGCACTGGATAGCCCAACTGAACCAATCCCTGCTCGAGTTGAACCCGTAAGCGCAGCACCCGACGAGCAATAGCTGTCAGACCATCAGGGCCATGGTGCACTGCATAGAAAGACGCCATCACCGCAAGTAACACCTGCGCCGTGCAGATGTTGCTGGTGGCTTTATCTCGGCGAATGTGTTGCTCCCTTGTCTGCAAAGCCAAGCGCAAGGCCGGTTGACCCTCCGCATCCACAGACTGACCAACTAGGCGTCCGGGAACTTGACGCTTGAATTTCTCACCAATAGCAAAAAAGGCAGCGTGAGGCCCACCAAAACCTATAGGCACCCCAAAACGTTGAGCACTGCCAACAGCAATATCCGCACCCATTTCCCCCACTGGAGCGATCAACACCTGAGCAAGTGGATCAATAGCAACTGTCACCAGCGCCCCCACCTCATGGGATGCCCTAATAGAGGAAGTGGGATCCCAGAGCCTTCCACTGCGACCAGGCAACTGAAGCAGCACACCAAAAACTTCAGCATCGAATTGGAAGTCCCTCGGCTCGGCTACCTCAAGATCAATGCCAAGAGGCTCAGCACGGGTTCGCAGCACAGCAAGAGTCTGAGGAAACACCTCCGCATCAACCAGAAAACGACGCGCCTTAGACCTCTTGCAAGCAGCAAAGCTAAGGCTCATCGCCTCAGCTGCTGCAGTTCCCTCATCTAGCAACGAAGCATTGGCAATCGGCAGCCCCGTCAGCTCACTAATTAGTGTTTGAAAATTGAACAGAGTCTCCAGTCTTCCCTGGGAGATCTCAGCCTGATAAGGCGTGTAAGCGGTATACCAAGAAGGGTTTTCAAACACCTGGCGCTGAATCAGCGCAGGTGTTGCTGTGCCGTAGTAACCAAGACCAATCAAAGAGCGCTTTAGCTGATTAGCAGCTGCGATTAGACGAAGTTCCTCTAGAGCCTGCTCTTCTCCACAGCCCTCAGGGAGGGCACTGCTTGGCGGAGTTTTATCAAGAATGTCAGGAGGAACTACAGCCGCAATAAAACTCTGCCAATCACGATGACCAAGCTCCTGCAGCATTTGCTGCTGATCCTCTGGGCTCGGCCCAATGTGCCTAGCCCAAAAAGGTGACAACTGACTGCTTGAAGTCTCAACTGGACGCTGTTCAAGCAATGTCAAGGGAGATTCATTAATACGGCGCAAGCAACTTTAGAAAATCTGTCGACAAACGGCCGAGCTTTATAAGCTTCCTATGAGATTTACTCAGTAGAAAGCTTGCTTGCGTAGGTGGCTGCATCCATCATCTCCTGCAACTGAGTTGGTTCAGTCGGACGAATTAAAAGCAACCAACCCTCACCATGAGGATCATTTTGAAGTTCATCCGGACTGGAGAGGACCGACTCATTACGCCGCACCAGCTCACCGCTGATCGGAGCATGCAACTCCTCGACGGCTTTAACAGACTCAACAGAGCCAAAACTAGAACCCCGTTCTAAGGCCGCACCTACCTCAGGTAGGTCTACAAACACGATGTCGCCTAGCTGATCAACAGCAAAGGCACTGATACCTACACGCACCAAATCGCCATCCACCCTGGCGTATTCATGGGTTTCGGAAAAGCGAAAGTGATCAGGAAAGTTGAAAGCCATCGAGCAGGCGAGGCAAAGCTCAACCAGTCTGGGGTAAATCAAGTAAACCGGCGCGCACCAAGGCCACTAACGCCCTACTAAGAGCCAATTCCACATGGGTGCGATGGGTGCCTCCTTGCACATAGAGGTTGTAAGGGGGGCGCAAGGGAGCATCCGCAGAGAACTCACTTGTACTGCCATCGATAAATGTCCCCCCTGCCATCACCAGATCACTGGCATAGCCGGGCATAGCTGCAGGCACAGGATCTAGATAAGCCCCAACCGGGGAACATGCCTGGAAAGCTCTGCAAACAACTTTCAAAGCCTCAGGATTTCCAAGCTGCACCGCCTGAATCAAATCTCCACGATGGGCCCCAAGTGCAGGCTTCACTGCAAAGCCAAGGGCGTCGAACACACCAGCCACTAGATCAGCTCCAATCAAAGCCTCTGCAACCATTTGCGGAGCCAAGAACAAACCCTGCAATACCAGCCGATAGAGGTCAAACCCAATGCCGCCCTCACTACCTATCCCCGGCGCAGTGAGCCGACAGCAGGCCTGCTCCACCAAATCAGCCCGGCCTGCGACATAACCACCTGTGGGAACGATTGTGCCCCCGAGGTTTTTAATCAAGGAGCCTGCAATTAGGTCAGCACCGACCTCGGGGGGTTCTCTCTCCTCAACCAACTCGCCATAGCAATTGTCGACAAAACAAACACACTCCGGCTGAGATGCATGTATGCGAGCACAGAGCTCGCCAATAGCTGCGATCGACAGAGATGGCCGCCAGCTATAGCCACAGCTGCGCTGAATAAACACCATCCGCCTTGGCACCTCCAGAGCTATTTCCAATGCTGGGATGTCCACGCATCCCTCAGCAGTGAGGGGTAGCTGTTGATAAGAAATCCCGAATTCAGCAATAGAACCCTGGCCGGATCCCCGCAGACCAATCACCTCTTCCAATGTGTCGTAAGGCTGCCCGGTTACTGACAACAACTGATCACCAGGACGAAGTACGCCAAACAAAGCCGCGGCAATCGCATGGGTACCACTGACAAACTGGAGTCTTACGGCTGCCTTCTGAGCACCAAGTACCCGTGCAAATACCCGATCAACGACCTCCCTGGCCTGATCGCCATGGCCGTAGCCGGTAAGAGAAGCGAAATGTTGTGTAGCAACACGTTCGCTACTAAATGCCTCCAACACCTTTTCAAGGCGAACCGCTACAGCAGCAGTCCGTTGAGCTGCAAGCCCCTGAAGACGCTGACAAACAGAATTGACGTAACGTCTGGCCCACTCCTGCACACGCTCTTGATCAAAGCCAACTACGGAAAATGTCTGCACAAAAAAAGCAGGGTCAGGGTCAGTCGTCCCCATGCTGAATCTTCGTAGAACGTCAGCCACAATCAACAGCTAAAAGCTAGGCAGCAACACTTCCTGGCAGGTCACAGTTTGCGAAGACGGGTCTTTGCAAATGATTTGCACAGCAGCTAGAGCTGATCACCAATGAACAGTGCGCACGCCTAAGCAAGAGCAAAAGAATTAATTCCATGGTTCCTTTAGCTTTGGGAGCATCTCAGCTCGCGCCGCCCGCCTCAAAAGCAAAGCAACCGTCCCAAACCCAAGGAGTTCCTCTTGGTTTCAAGCCTTCCGCTCTACGAGTCCACCAATCGTCAACAAAGCGAATGGGCTGCTGTAATTGCACCCCGAGAGCCTCTGCCGGCCCATCAACGTCGATTTAAGTGGGGCACTACCAGTTTCATGGTGGCTATGCATGTAGCTGCCACCTTTGCACTACTACCTCGCTTCTGGAGCTGGCAAGGGTTAGTAGCTTTTGGCGTTCTTTATTGGATGACGGTGCTTGGGGTGACCTTGGGGCTCCATCGACTGGTAGCTCATCGCAGCTTTGTCGCACCCTCTTGGTTGGAGAAACTTCTGGTAATCATGGCCACTCTGGCCTGTCAGAGCGGCCCCATTGAATGGGTGGCTCTGCACCGTCACCACCACCGCTACTCCGACCAACCCAATGACCACCACGACGCCGGCCGAGGCCTCTGGTGGGCACACAGCGAGTGGATGCTGCATGAAATTCCCGCCCTGCGTCACAAGAACCGCTTTGCAGCAGATGTACAGGCAGACCCTTTCTTTCGATGGCTTGATCGTTGGTTCCTGGTGCTGCAGATCCCGATTGGCCTGAGTCTCTACTGGTATGGAGAACTAGCTCAGGTGCACGGCGGCGGTCTTGGCCTTGTGCTCTGGGCCATCCCGCTACGACTAGTTGTTGTTTATCACGTGACTTGGCTGGTGAACTCCGCGACCCATGCATTTGGCTACCGCAACTTCGAGAGCCCCGACCTTTCTCGTAACTGCTGGTGGGTGGCACTGCTCACCTTCGGCGAAGGCTGGCACAACAACCACCATGCTTATCCCGCAAGTGCCCGTCACGGTATGCGCTGGTTTGAATTGGATATCACCTGGCAGCACATAAAGGTATTGCGCCGTCTTGGCCTAGCCCGTCGAGTACAGATTTCCCGCTAATCTTGCGGCGCTTCCTGATCAGCCAACAACACCGCCCGAGCGCGAAGATCATCGAGAAAACCCTCAGCCCCCTTGCGGTCAAACCCACCCAAGGCAACCTGTGTGGCGTGCAGATCTAGCAATTCCCCATCGAGCTCCTCTGCGTTGTAGTCCCTCAGACCAGCCATCACAGCTGCAAAGCGTTCCCTCCGCTGCGCCTTAGTGACTGGATAAGCCGCCATCACCTTGTCACGACAGTGCCGCCAAGATTTTCCATGACAGAGACGATCTGCCAAAGCTGCACTTAGCGCGGCAGCCTCATCCTCCTCAATCCGCCAGTCAAAGCCTGAGGGCAGAGAAGCCAGGCCGACAAAAATCTCAAATAGAGCACCAGCCCCAAGTGGCTCACCATCTTCTCCTTGCAAAGGGAGAGCACTATCAGTCAAAACCTTTAGTAAATCGGGATGGCCCTCACTGAGGCGATCACGAATCGGCTCCAAACCGGCATTAAGGATGGCATTGGCCTGACCCAAGGCAAGAAACACTTCAGGACCTGGAGAAGCGAGTTTGCCGTTGCGAAGGTTAGAGATCTGAGAATTATGTACCCGCCCAAGATCCAGGCATTCCGCAAGAGCGGGCAAAACCTTATGTGACCAACCATTGCGCTCATGCCAGACATGAATGAGGTGAGCCATGGCCCGCCGCCCATCCTCCAAGCGCTCGCGGTAGCCTCTGACGGCAGAATCACATTCAGCATCAGGGCTAGTCACTAGATACGGATCCGTATCGTGTATAGTTTGTGAACATTCGACGGATCGCTCATGGCTTCCAGAGTGATAAAAACGCGTTCTTCGGTGAGTAGACCCGTAGCTTCGCACAAGGCCTTAACCCTTTCCACAAACCTTCAGCGCCCCTTCCGCCGCCCGGCCATCTGCCCACCGAAAGAATCAAGACGCTGGGGGACGATCGGATTCATGATCGCCATTCATGTTCTGGCTATCTACGCTTTGCAGCCCAGTTTCTGGAGCTGGCAAGCGATCACAACTCTGCTCGTCCTCTATTGGGTTACCGCCTGCTTAGGAGTGACGATCGGCTACCACCGCCTGCTCTCACATCGCTCCTTCCGAGTACCTCGTTGGTTAGAGCGCTTCTTTGCCACTTGTGGAGCCTTGAGCTGTCAGCACGGTCCAATCGACTGGGTAGGGCTCCATCGCCACCACCACAAGTTTTCCGATACCGAAGCCGACCACCACAACAGCCATAAAGGCTTCTGGTGGAGCCACATGGGCTGGATGTTCGAACCCATTCCGGCCATGCGGGCAGTGCCGCGCCTAACAATTGACCTAGCCCGTGATCCCTATTACCGCTGGCTGAATAAGAACTTCCTGTTATTGCAACTCCCCCTGGCTGCTCTGCTGTTCTGGATCGGTAGCTCCAGTGGAACCCCTGGCGGCGGCTGGGCACTAGTGCTCTGGGGTATTCCCCTACGTCTAGTGATCGTGTATCACATCACCTGGCTAGTGAATTCTGCGACTCACTGCTGGGGCAGCGTGGTCTTCGAGACCGGCGAGAACTCCCGCAATAACCCTTGGGTAGCAGCACTAACCTTCGGCGAAGGTTGGCACAACAACCATCACGCCTTCCCGCACTCCGCCATTCACGGCATGCAGCGTGGTCAGATCGACCTCACCTGGCAACACATCCGCCTGATGCGAGCTCTCGGCTTGGCTCGCAAGATTCAGCTGCCGATCACGTCGTAAGGTTATCGATCTCTAATCAGTTGGCATCCGTCCTTTCATCACCATGGCCAAGCGCGTACAAGTCGTCCTGAACGAGGACGTCCTCAGCCTCGGTAAGGACGGCGACTTAGTGGAAGTTGCTCCTGGCTACGCCCGCAACTTCCTACTGCCCTACGGCAAGGCTGTCCCTGTGACACCAGCCGTAATGAAACAGGTTGCACACCGACAGGCCAAGCAGGCAGAACATCAAGCAGCCCTCAAGCAAGAAGCACTCGACTTCCAAACCGCCATGGTCACCATTGGACGGTTCACCGTTAAGAAACAAACCGGTGAAGACAACGTCTTATTTGGCACTGTCACCAATGGTGATGTAGCCGAGGCGATAGAAGCGGCAACAAAGAAAGAGATCGACCGCCGCAACATCATCGTCCCTGAAATCCACCGCACCGGCAGCTATAAGGTCCAAGTAAAGCTGCACAATGAAGTCAACGCCGAGATCAACCTCGAAGTTATTAGCTACTGATCACTGGCAAGGCTTGCTTAGCAAGGCAGAGTGGGTCTCCCTATAACGACTGCTCTTCTTCATGGTGAGCGCCCCCCTACCAAGCAACGGCGACACCGCAGCGGAGGGGTCTAGACCCTTCAAGAAAGCGTCAGCAGCTTCACGAGAACCAAGATTTGAAGCCCTACCAGACTCCGTGCCTCCTCAAAATCTGGAGGCAGAGGAAGCTGTACTAGGCGGCATCCTGCTTGATCCTGATGCCATCGGCAGAGTTGTCGATGTACTCCAGCCTGAGGCTTTTTATCTCAACGCCCATCGAGAAATCTTCCGTACTGCCCTGATGCTTCACAGCCAGGGCAAGCCCACAGATCTCACAGCGATGAGCGCCTGGCTTGCAGACACCGGATCTCTAGAAAAGGTCGGAGGCAGCAATCGTCTAATCGAGCTAGTAGAACGCGTCGCCTCCACGGCATCGATCGAGCAAGTGGCCCGTTTGGTGATGGACAAGTTCCTGAGGCGTCAGTTAATTCGCTCCGGGAACGAAGTAATTCAACTCGGCTTTGATCAAGCCCTGCCGATGGAACAAGTGCTTGATAAAGCCGAGCAAACGATTTTTGCAATTAGCCAAGAGAAACCATCCAAAGGGCTCACACCAACAGCAGAAATCCTTACCAGCACCTTCAACGAGATAGAAAGCCGCTCACTGGGCACCTCCGTGGCTGGCATCCCGGTGAACTTCTACGACCTCGATGCAATGACCCAGGGCCTGCAGCGTAGTGATCTGATCATCGTTGCTGGTCGCCCCGCCATGGGCAAAACCTCCATGGTGCTCAACCTGACCAAGAACGTGGCCCAACTCCACAACCTGCCTGTATGCGTTTTCAGCCTGGAAATGAGCAAAGAGCAGCTCACCTATCGGCTTTTATCAATGGAGGTTGGTATTGAGAGCAGCAGGCTCAGAACAGGTCGCTTGCAACAAGAAGAGTGGCCTCTTTTGGGCCAAAGCATCAACACCCTTGGTCAACTACCCATCTACATCGATGACAAACCCAACTCAGGCGTTCTGGAGATGCGCTCCCTATGCAGGCGACTGATGGCCGAACAAGGCAAAGAGCTGGGTCTTGTAGTGATCGACTACCTACAGCTGATGGAGGGCTCCACCCCAGACAACCGTGTGCAGGAACTCTCGCGGATTACCCGTGGCCTCAAGGGCATGGCGCGGGAACTGAACGTGCCAGTTATTGCCTTATCGCAGCTCAGTCGTGGAGTGGAGTCACGCACCAACAAACGCCCCATGCTCAGCGACCTGCGCGAATCAGGTTCAATCGAGCAGGATGCCGACCTGGTGCTGATGATCTACCGCGACGAGTACTACAACCCAGAAACTCCCGACCGTGGAATTACCGAAGTCATCGTGACCAAACACCGCAATGGACCAGTCGGCACCGTAAAGCTACTTTTCGAACCCCAATTCACACGGTTCCGCAATCTGGCCGCCTAAAGCAGCCATAGATTGATTCAACTTGCTCTAAAAACTCGACGGGCCCCATGCCCTTAAGTGCTCCAGCCAACGAACAATTTGACGTAATAGTCGTCGGAGGTGGTCACGCCGGCTGCGAAGCGGCGATCACAGCAGCGCGACTGGGCCTATCCACAGCACTGTTCACCCTCAACCTCGATCGAATTGCCTGGCAGCCATGCAATCCAGCAGTAGGTGGTCCAGCCAAGAGCCAACTAGTTCATGAGGTAGATGCCCTCGGCGGAGTTATCGGTCGTCTAGCCGACGCAACGGCAATACAAAAACGCATGCTCAACGCAAGCCGTGGTCCCGCGGTCTGGGCCTTACGCGCCCAAACCGACAAGCGTCTCTATTCCCGCAAGATGCTGCAAATCCTGCAACAGACCACCAACCTCTCCCTTCGCGAAGCAATGGTGACTGGTCTTGAAGTGAATGGTGATAGCTCAGGCGGTGGCAAAAACTGGGAACCAGCAGATGGCCCTGCAGCGCGAATTACTGGTGTATGCACCTATTTCGGCAGCGTCTACAGCGCTAAAGCTGTAGTCCTCACAGCAGGCACCTTCCTTGGTGGCCAAATCTGGGTAGGCAATAAATCCATGCCAGCAGGCCGCGCCGGCGAACAAGCAGTAGAGGGACTCACCGAGGCCCTACAGCAGCTTGGCCTCCACACTGATCGCCTTAAGACAGGCACACCAGCCAGAGTCGATCGTCGCAGCATCGCATTCGACCAACTAGAGGAACAGCCCAGTGATGCAGCAGATCGCTTCTTCTCCTTCGACCCAACTGCCTGGGTGAGCTCAGAACAAATGAGCTGCCACATCACCCGAACCACTGCGCTCACTCATCAGCTAATCAAAGACAACCTCCACCTAACGCCGATCTACGGCGGCTTTATTGATAGCAAAGGACCACGCTATTGCCCCTCTATTGAAGACAAAATCGTGCGCTTTGCTGACAAGAGCTCACACCAAATCTTCCTGGAGCCAGAAGGACTCGATACGCCAGAAATCTATGTGCAGGGCTTCTCTACAGGACTGCCAGAGCGACTTCAACTTGAACTGCTCCGAACCCTACCGGGCCTAGAGCAATGCTTAATGCTCAGACCCGCTTACGCCGTCGACTACGACTACCTGCCCGCTACTCAACTCAAGCCTTCACTAGAAACCAAGCGAGTGGCTGGACTATTCAGCGCCGGCCAGCTAAACGGCACCACCGGCTACGAAGAAGCAGCTGCTCAAGGGCTGGTGGCCGGCCTCAATGCAGCCCGTCAAGTCCAGGGAAAGGAACCCGTGCGATTCGCACGCGAGGACAGCTACATCGGCACCATGATTGACGACCTTGTCAGCAAGGATCTAAACGAGCCCTACAGGGTGCTTACCAGTCGCAGCGAATACCGCCTGGTGCTGCGTGGAGATAACGCAGATCGTCGTCTCACCCCCCTTGGCTATCAGCTAGGACTTATCGACGCAAACCGCTGGCAACTATTCAAGCGAAAACAAACAGCACTAGAAACCGAAAAGCAGCGACTTGAACATCAGCGCCTTAAAGCAAGCGATCCCAGAGCAACTGCAGTGGAAAAAGAAACCGGCGCCAAAATCAAGGGATCGATCACCTTGGCGAATCTTCTACGCCGACCAGGAATGCACACTGGCGGACTGGTACGTCACGGCCTTGCCGATCCAGAGCTACCTCTTGCGGTGCGAGAAGGAGCTGAAATCGACATTAAATACAGCGGTTACTTACAACGACAGCAACAACAAATCGATCAAGTAAAACGACAGAGCCAAAGACGCCTTCCGACAGATCTCGACTACGCCAAAATCATTACCCTTTCTCAAGAAGCACGCGAAAAACTCGCTGATGTACAGCCACTGAATATGGCTGAGGCCAGCAATATTCCCGGCGTAAGCAAAGCTGATCTCAACGCCCTGCTGATCTGGTTGGAACTACAAAAACGCCGCACCCTCGCCGCCTCTGGTCATGATCGATAACGTTGGGTGTGATTGAGACTGCCGGTGAACTCTCGCCTCACCACCTCTCGGGCCTACTGGAACCTACGAGCTGAACAGGTAATGGATCGCGTCTTCCACGATCCAGAGGTACCTATGACCACTGCCAAGGTGCATATCCATGACCCCGTGATCACAAAGCGCCCATCCTGGCAAGTTCTCAGTCTTGCTGGTCTGGCAACTACTGGTCTGATCAGCAGTTTGTGGCTAGCTCACAATTGGCAAGGCTCACAAGCCCAACTAGCTCGAGAAAGAAATTTGCTGCTAATCGAGCGAATCCGCAAGCTTCCTACCTCATCACAAACAACTGCCCAGGAACCTGGATACAGCTTGGAGATCAGCAAGCAAAACCAAAGCGCTGAGCTAACAGACCTTCCGCCTCCTCCTGATCCTGCCTGGATCCAAGCATTGGAACCTGTGACCGTTCCTGTCAGTGAAGAAAGCTTATCGAGTAATTCAAGTCATATTCAGCAAGATGCTGCCGAATCAGTGCCCGTACTAGTAGGTGTAGTGCACGGCCCGCGGGGCAAAAGCTCGGCAATCTTTGAGATGGGACAAACCTCTACCTCCGCGATACCAGGCGAGAACATCGGCAGCAGCGACTGGCGCGTAACCACAGTGAGCGCAAACGGTGCTGTAATTGAACGCCAAGGCAAGCAACGTCGCCTCAACATTGGAGGCGCCTTCTGAGCAAGCCGCCGTCAACACTGATCTCCCCAACACGAATCTGGGATGCCCCCACCACGGCAGTGCTCTCTGGTGAAGGCCCCTGGCAATTACCTGGACCATGGCGACTGCTACTGCTTGGGGACGGCAGCCCAACACGACACTTGCGCTTACTAACCGGCCATGAAGTAAAGGTGACGCTGATTGCCATGCAACCGGAACCCACTGCCGATAAATCTGCACCCCAGGAGGTAAGCGAACTTAAACCACCGCTACTGAGACGCCAGGTGTGGTTGACCTGCGGTCCCCATACCCTGGCCTGGGCTGAAAGCTGGTGGAATCACGATGAGGCAGAAAAGCACCTACATAATCGCAACCAGCCCATCTGGGACAGCCTTACAAAAGGTCGCTCCGAACTCTTTCGTGAAGTAGATGGACTGGCCCTAGTTACTGCCGATTGGCTGGAATCAAAATTCTGCCGAACGGGACCATTTTGGAGCCGGCATTACCGCTTCTTTCGCCAAGAACGAGAACTAACAGTGATCAGAGAAGTATTCAACCCAGAGCTAGAAACGTGGCTAGGACCAGCTCCCAGAAAAGAACTTCAAATCTGCTCATGAACAGATTTGCAAGTTCATTTGATTTACAACTTGACAACTTGCCAACTGTTATGCCTTCGAGAAGATAGCGGCAGCGGTTCCCCTCTTAATGGCACCCTCACCGACCTGGCTCAGCCTCACTGATCTCGGACGCATCTACGGCATCTCAGCAATCAATTGCGGCCGAGCCCTACAGGAACATGGCTGGCGTGATCGACATGGGCGACCGACTCCAGGAGCCCTTATCGCTGGCGCTGCACACAAACACGGACCCCAAACCCCGCCACGCACCGCTCTATGGAATGGGGAAATCTGCAGAGCTTTACTAGAGAAATGCGGCTACCAACCAATCAGCCGAACAATGAAGGTGGAGCAATGGGTCCAACTACTGGAGGCCCTTGTAGAAGGATCCCCCTCCATCAATGCCACTGCCGAACAAATGTCTGAAGATCTTCCTGAAGAGCTAGTTTTTGATGTTAATAATCAACTTGCCCAGCGGGGCTGCCGTTTTCAAGTCACACAAAAAACACACCACTCAAGCTGCAACGTTGCAGCTTGAGTGAACAACCTAAATAAGTCGAACACTCTGAGTGCTCTAGTCACGTCGTCGACTAGAGCGTGGCAGAGGTCTTCGTCCCAAAGGGCGTTCAGATCGAACAGGGGTTGATGAACTGCTATTAGAAACTGCCTCAGGAGTAATCCGCTCTGGCGGTTGACGCTGCCAATGATCAACCTGAAAGGATGACTCATCGGGCCATTCATCCTCACGAGAAAGAACCTCACTGCGTGTGGCAGCAGGAGATATCGCTGGAGGAACACGGCGAGAAATGGCCTCTAAGGGTCGCTTGCCTGCTATTTGAGTGGGTTGAGGCTCAGCCTGCCAGGGCTCCAACCAGTCTTCATCCTCTTCTAGAAACCAATCAATCTTGTCTCCCACCCAACGTCCAACATTTTCCAAGCTTGGTGTGGAGCGACGATCTGTACGCCCTGAGCCACGCTGACCTGGGCGGGTGCCAGCCACACCATCAACTAACTGACGCCCGGTCTCGAGCCACTGATCAAAACGACGGTCCAACGGATCCCTAGACCTTTGACGACGTTGGCGAGGTGTATCCATACCTCGACGTTACCGCCGCCGCCGGTGCAACCACTGCTCCCGTTGCCAACCAATTAAGGCAATGGAGACCCCACTGAGCTGAAGCACCCAAAGGAATATGTCCACTCAAACCTCCTTGCATGCAGGTTCATAGACGAGCACACAGCTGTCATGCCAGCTACCCCCATAGTGACGGTCACAACATTGACGGCAAGCTGCCCGATGAACACGTCGCTTGTAAGGCAAACGTAAACCACAACGAGGACAACTCGCCCACCACCTCGGTGGAGTTTTAGGCACCGGAAACTGATGGCGCACACTCACTTGAAACTGGCTCTGGGCAGCATTGATGGCAGCCATCCGGGCACGAAAGTGGGGGCCATGGCCCTCATTTACCTGCAACACGAGATCAATCCAGGCATGGATCATCTCGTGGCAAAGGGTGCTTTCAGTTGCTGCCTGAGGCAGTAGCTCCAACACAGGGCGAGATAGAACAATCTCGCAACCGTTTCTTGCTTCAACTCTTAAACCACGGCGATATAACCCTGCTGTCTTGCGCAAGCGCCCATCACTCCAACGCACAGACAGCAGGGGCTGAGACCCAACCGCCAAAGCGCCATTGAAGTGTTCCCTATTGAAGCGATGAAAAAGCGGCAACAGGGGCACTAGGGGCATTAAGGCTTCTGGGGCTGGCCCTTTGATCACACTCAAACAGTCTGCCCGCTTCACACAGAGCCTCAAGAGCGATATTTGAGAAGCCAGTCAGTCAGACTCACTTGTTAATTGCAAAAACAAGACGATGGATCTGGCCCTAGCACGGGATATTGGGACCAAGGCCCTACTGGCCGGAGCTGGTGGCCTTCTGCTCTACTGGACCATCACCGCTGTAAGGCTGGTATTCAGCGCCAGGGGAATCAACCCCCTGGTTAAGCAGTTCTTCACTCAAGTGGCTGCAGGTCGAATTGATGCTGCCTACTTGTTGACCACGAAGACCTATCGGCAGCACGTCAATAGACAGCAATTCATTAACTTCCTGGCCGGTCTAAAGCTGAACCGCTACCGAAACCTCAAATCCGGTCGACCCCGGCTCCAAGAAGGTCAAGTCATCCTCACGATCAAGCTGAAATCCGATGGTAAGGATGAATTAAAGATGGATTTCACCTTCTCCAAAGTGGATGATTCATGGCGCGTCGATCGCATTGTGCCCCTCGATTCGTAATCGATCGTTCTTGAGAAGCGGTGACCACGACGTCGAAGACACCCTTAGATCGAGCAGCCGAGCTACGCCATCTACTAAATAAGGCCGCACACGCCTACTACGTGCTTGACAAGCCACAGATGGAGGACGCTGTCTACGACCGCCTCTATCGCGAGCTACTGGAGCTAGAAGCTGCAGATTCATCACTAATCACCATCGACAGCCCCACGCAAAGAATTGGTGGGGCTCCATCTAAAGGGTTTGCAAGTGTTCAGCACCGCATCCCACTTCTAAGCCTCGACAATGCCTTCAACCTTGACGAACTAACTAGCTGGTACACCCGACTACTCAAGCTAATTAGCAATGAAACAAAGCTTGGATCAGCTCAAGCTGATCTGCCAATGGTGGGCGAGCTAAAGATAGACGGCAATGCTCTAGCCCTTAGCTACGAAGACGGCCTACTCATGCGCGCCGCTACTCGCGGTGATGGCTCCGATGGAGAAGAGATCACAGCCAACGTCCGCACCATCAGCTCAATTCCACTGCGCCTGCAACTAAATAACCCACCAGCGTGGCTAGAGGTAAGAGGAGAGGCCTTCATTCCAAACAGCACCTTTAAGGCGATAAACATTGATCGAGAGATAAATGGTGAGATGAACTTTGCCAATCCCCGCAATGCCTGTGCCGGCACGTTGCGTCAACTAAATCCACAGGTAGTGGCCTCGCGGGGCCTGGACTTCTTTGCCTACACACTTCATCTACCAGGCGATTGGCAAGCCGAAACTAATGATCCGCCTAGGCCGATAGACCATTGGCAAACACTGCAATGGCTCGAGAGTATCGGATTCAAAGTAAATCCAAACGCTGCATTGCTAGCTGATCTACCAGCGGTGAAAAGCTTCTTCGAGCTCTGGGACGAGGGTAGACGTCAACTGCCTTATGCAACAGATGGAGTGGTGGTCAAACTCAATGACTTGCAGCTACAAGAAGCCGCAGGCTTCACTCAAAAAGCCCCACGCTGGGCCATTGCGCTCAAATATGCCGCTGAAGAAGCGCCGAGCAAACTACTAAGACTGACTTGCCAAGTGGGCCGCACAGGAGCCATAACACCTGTTGCCGAATTCGAAGCGATATCACTTGCTGGTACCAGTGTGAGTCGTGCGACAGTGCATAACGCTGATCGAGTAGCCGAACTCGATCTACATAGCGGCGACACGATCGTGGTACGCAAGGCCGGCGAAATCATCCCGGAAGTAGTACGTGTGTTGAGGGAGCTGCGACCTGCAGCAACACAAAAACTAGAACTTCCCAACACCTGCCCAGAATGCAGCTCAGAGCTGGTACGAGAAGAAGGTGAAGCAGTAACTCGCTGCGTAAACAACAGCTGCCCAGCGATCCTACGAGGAACTCTTCGCCACTGGGTGAGTAAAGGAGCCCTGGATATAGATGGGCTTGGCAGCAAGCTGATCGAACAACTGGTAGATCGCGGCCTATTGAAGTCAGTAGCTGACCTCTATGGGCTAGAGGCAAACCTACTGGCCAGCATGGATCGTATGGGCAAAAAATCAGCGGAGAATCTGGTGACCGCACTTAGCGAATCCAAAAGCAAGCCTTGGCATAAACAGCTCTACGGTCTGGGCATTCACCACGTAGGAGAAGTGAGCGCGAAAGCCCTGGCCAAAGCATTCCCAAGCGCCGCAACACTGGCCCAGATCGCCTGCGAAAGCCCCGCACAAATCACGACGGTATTCGGAATCGGTGATGAAATTGCGCAATCACTTCAGCAATGGTTCAGCACCCAGGCCAATCAACAACTGCTGGCCCAATTAAAACAGCTAGGCATCTCCCTTAGCGCAAGCGAAAACGAGCTGATTAACACCTCAAGTGAAGATGAAACAACGAATAGGTTAAAAGGCCAAACCTTTGTATTAACCGGCACTCTGCCGACTCTGAGCCGCAGCGAAGCCCAGGCTCTGATCGAAGC
>CAJWUF010000024.1 GCA_913047395.1 uncultured cyanobacterium | reverse complement strand
GCCAAATCACGAAGAATTCGCAATGCACGATCCATCAGCTTGCTGTTGCTAGCAGCCACATCAACCATGCGATTACCAAATACTTTACCAAGACGAACCATTACACAGGTTGAAAGAATATTTAGAGCCATCTTTGTTGCAGTTCCGGCCTTCAAACGTGTTGAACCTGTGAGCAATTCCGGACCAGTCAAAAGGCGAATATCAATGCTGCATGGCAACACAGCTTGTTCTAACGGCACACATGAAATTGCAATCGCCAGAGCATTGATTTGCTCTGCGTAGGCAAGTCCTCCTTTGACATAAGGAGTAGTTCCTCCTGCCGCAATACCGACAAGACAATCAGCAGAGCCAAATTCACGGTCCTCAAGATCCTTTTTCCCTGCCTGTTCAAGATCTTCAAGTCCCTCAGAACTTTTAAGTAGAGCTGGGGCACCACCAGCAATAACTCCCTGAACAAGATCAGGATCACTGCAAAAAGTTGGCGGGCACTCTGCTGCGTCAAGTACGCCTAATCTTCCAGAAGTGCCTGCACCCAAATAGAAAAGGCGTCCTCCAGTTCGAAGACGGTTTGCAATCGCTTCAACTGCCTCAATAAGTTCAGGTTTCGCTGCAGCTACAGCTCGCTGTGGTTGCTGATCCTCATCGCTGAACAGGCTCACCAATTCTTCTGTACTTAGTTGATCGAGGAATTCGCTTTTGGGATTTACTTGTTCGGTTAAAAGATGTCCACGGTCACCAGAAGGGTGGAGAGTTATTTTGCCAGATGTTCTGTAATTCATAACTAAAGTAGACCTTCAAGACGTTTGCGTATTTCGTCTAAATCAGAGGATTTATTTTGCTCATCCGATTTATCATCAAGTAAATCAAGAGTATCTTGTTCCTGCCATTGACTCACATCGCGATTTGCCTCTGGTGGAGCAAGTAACAGGCGTTCTTCATCCGTATTCGGCATAAATCCAGACTCGACAAGACGTGCTTCATATCCGGCCTGATGACAAAAATCCTCGATCTCTTCACGGCTTATTTGCTCAACTGTTGGCATGGGGAAATCCTGTGCCTCTAGAAGTCCTGCATAGCGCTCTGCATCATCAGAATTCTCGAACATCAGAACTGATGTCTTGCCTGCAAGTTCAAGAGAGTGAATACCCTCGTCATCTTGACCAGCGTCATAGAGCAAAACGTGTACTTGCATAAGGATCAGTACTGACTGATGAAATCACTTACTTGTTTATCTGAACTGGCCTTAAAGAGCATCAGGGTCAAGGGATAATTCTTGTAATCGGCGATAGAGGGCTCGTTCGGCTTCAGCCAGTTCTGCAGGAATAACCACCACGATTTCAACCAGTTGATCACCTCTACGACCATCATCCATCTCAAGACCTCTTCCCCTAAGGCGCAACAAACGACCACTTGAGGAGCCAGGAGGCACTTGGAGTGTAACTGGACCAGCCAAGGTAGGTACATCCACTGCACATCCCAAAGCAGCATCGGGTGGGAATAACTCAAGTCGATAGAGCACGCGCAAACCATCAATCCTTAGTCCGTCTTCTGTCTGAACACGTAACTGAAGGAAATGATCACGTCCTCCAGGGGCGACCCCTGCTAGGCGTAAGCGCCAACCATCTCCAGCTAATAAAGGGGTTTCAACCTCAACAAGGGTGCCGTCATCTAGTTCGAGTTCTATAGAAGTTCCATATAGGGCCTGTTCAGGAGTCAACTCAATCAAAGTCTCCAGGTCATCCGAGGCCTGAACAGGTGGTGGTGGTGGTGGTGGTGATGTTGCAGGCCAATCGACCTGTGGGGTGGAATCAGGATGTGGATCATCAGTATTTGCATGAAATTGGTTTTCTATGCCAAGAACTTCTTCTAAGTAATCATCAAAACTTGGGAACCCAACGGCGAAAGGATCAGCAGTGGTTTGCTCTACCGATAAAGATCCCTCCCATGCAGCCCGCCTTCGCGGATCACTTAGAACTGCATAGGCCTCATTAACCAATTTGAAACGTTCCTCAGCATGAACGTCGTTGCCATTTAGATCTGGATGCCACCGCCTAGCCTCACGTCGGAATGCCCTTTTGAGCTGAGCAGCATCACTACCTGGCGAAAGCCCGAGCAGAGACCAATAATCTGATTTAGCGGTAGAAGTCATCGTCCCAGGGATCAAGATCACGACGTCCGTACCCGCGTCTATTGCCAGACGACCTTGCTGGACTATTCCAGGGATCATCGTCCCAGCCATCATCTGAGAAGAGCTCGTCCTTCAACGAGCCAAGTGTGTTGCGGATGCCCTGAAGAGGATTGGCATCAGTCTGCCGCTCAGATGAGATACGGCGGTTCAAGCCAAATAGAGCCTCCTGAAGAGAGGCAACTGCTAATTCAAGTTCCTGTAAATCGTTTTGTTCCAATAGATCCTGCACATCACGCATAGCAATCTCTACCGCCCGTTGCTGCCTTTCAGCGCCATAGGGGCCCAACTCAAGGGCAACGTCCCGAAGTCTTCGTTCAGCTTGAGCCACAAGTGTGAGTGCACTATTGCGGCGATCAATTGATGCGCGCCGGCGACGATCTTCCCCTGCCTTGGCTTCGGCTTCAGCAAGTAATGCTTTTAGTTCTTGCTCATTGAGATTGGAGCCTCCCTGAATATTGACTGATTGCTTACGGCCTGTGGTGCGATCAGTTGCACTCACTTGCAATAGTCCATTCGCATCTATATCAAAAGCAACCTGTACCTGCGGGACACCTCGTGGAGCAGGTGGTATGCCAGATAATCGAAAACGACCTAGAGATTTGTTATCAGCAGCCATCTGACGCTCACCCTGCCAAACGTGGATTTCAACAGAAGACTGATTGGCCTCTGATGTACTGAATACATCTGATTGCCTTGCTGGTATCGAGGTGTTCCTTGGTATCAGTACCTTCATCAAGCCACCAATAGTTTCAAGCCCCAGAGAAAGGGGTGTGACGTCGTTGAGCATCAGGTCACGAAGCTCACCAGTCAGGATTCCCGCCTGAACAGCTGCGCCAACAGCCACTACTTCATCTGGATTAACTGATTGACAAGGTTCACTAGATACGAGAGTTCGCAAAAGTTGCTGAACCATTGGCATCCTGGTGCCACCGCCTACAAGGACAACATCATCAATTTCATCAGCTGCCCAACCTGAATCACGGAGTGCGCTCTGCACAGGATTTAACAAACGATCAAGAAGGTCAGGACATAGAGCTTCAAAGGTAGGGCGATCAAGAGTGGTCTCGATATGGAGAGGACCGTCTGGGCCGGTAGCAATAAAAGGTAAAGAGATGGGAGTGCTAAGCACACCTGAGAGTTCCTGCTTTGCTTTTTCTGCTGCTTCAGTTAGGCGTTGTAGCGCCTGGCGATCACGGCGTAGATCCAAGCCATGCTCACTTTTAAAAGCCTCCGCTAACCAATCAACAATCCGCTGATCGAAGTCATTGCCGCCAAGTTGAGTGTCTCCACATGTGGCCTTTACATCAAAGACACCATTAGCAACGCGCATTAATGAGACGTCAAAGGTGCCGCCACCCAAATCAAAGACAAGAACGCGACGAGCTGCACTTCGATCAAAGCCATAGGCCAGTGCTGCTGCGGTTGGCTCATTGAGGATCCGTTCAACTGTGATTCCAGCAAGCCTTCCTGCATCGCGGGTCGCTTGCCTTTGGGCATCGTTGAAATAAGCAGGAACGGTTACGACAGCTGCTTCAACCGGCTCACCGAGATAGGTAGAAGCATCATCCACAAGCTTGCGAAGGATGCTGGCTACAAGCTCCTCTGGTGCGTATTCTCGCTCCGTAACAGGACATGTGACACGGACATTTCCTTGATCGTTAGCCCGAACTGTGTATGGCACAGAGAGACTGCTGTCATCCAATTCATCCCAGCTTCTACCAACAAAACGCTTTAGATTTGAGAAAGTATTCCGTGGGTTGAGGACTAACTGGCGACGCGCCAGCTGACCCACTAGGAGCTCAGAATCCTTGGTGTAACCAACTACTGAAGGAGTTGTTCGACTTCCTTCCGCATTGGCAATCACTTGAGGGCGTCCAGCCTCAAGCACCGCCACGACGGAATTGGTCGTTCCCATGTCTATGCCAACTATCCGCCCCATGGCCGCGTCTTCTGAAGCCCTACGCTAACGATGACAAGAACACTAAACCAAAGCTTTTTAGTTTTTCTGAGTTGGCCCCTTCAAAAACCCTTTTTGTGCAATACACCCCCTCACGCGATTAGGTTCCTTAGGTCCGTAGGGCGTCAGTATGCCAACTGGTGACCAGAAAGAGCTTTACTTGCTCAGGCGACGTCCGGCCTATGAAAAGTTCGTAGACAGCAGCTTTAGGAATATCACCATATCAATGGCTTCAATGGTGGCCCTGATATTGATCGCAATATTGATCGTGGTCTTTTGGGGCTCAATCGAGTCGATGGGCCGCTACGGACTGAAATTTTTGGTAACTTCAAACTGGAATCCAGTAGATAATGAATACGGGATAGCTACTGCTATTTATGGCACAGCTATCACTTCATTCCTTTCACTGTTAATAGCGATACCACTTGGTATTGGCACAGCTATTTTTATAACGGAAAACTTTGTACCGAAAAGAATCAGAGATATTATTGGAATACTTGTTGAACTTCTTGCCGCGATTCCATCGGTGGTACTTGGGCTATGGGCTATCTTTGTTATGGAACCATTTCTAAGACCATTACTTACAATTTTATATAATTCATTAGGTTGGATTCCATTCTTCAGTTCTCAACCAATGGGACCTGGAATAACACCAGCAATTTTGATATTAGTTGTGATGATACTTCCAATAATTACAGCCATCTCTAGAGATTCGCTAAATCAAGTTCCAATCAGCCTAAGAGAAGCAGCATACGGAGTTGGCGCAACACGCTGGAGAGCAATAATAGATGTTATTTTACCCGCAGCTGTTTCAGGCATTGCAGGAGGGGTGCTGCTGGCGCTTGGAAGAGCAATGGGTGAAACAATGGCGGTAACAATGATAATAGGAAATTCAAATAACTTTAGCTGGTCATTGCTTGGACCCGGGAATACTATCGCCGCGATGTTGGCAAACCAATTTGGAGAAGCAGATGGTAGCCAGGTATCATCACTTTATTACGCAGCATTTGTGCTGATGGTTCTGACGCTTGTTGTCAATATTATTTCACAACTAATGGTAAAACGTCTAAGCCTGAAGTACTAAATATGAAACCAACACTAAGCCTGAAATCCCAACGAACAGCAGCGGACCTTTGTTATAACCCTGGCCATAGCCGGAACATCTTCAATAGATTCCTTACATTAATAGCTGGCGTATTCTCACTAATTGCTGTAATACCACTAGTTCTAGTTTTAAGCTACGTAATCATTAAGGGAGTATCTAGGGTCAACCTTGCCTTATTCACACAGCTACCACCTGCGCCAGGTCTTGAAGGTGGCGGGATTGGTAATGCAATTCTAGGCACATTCATTGTCACAATAATTGCGACACTAATCGCGATACCTGTCGGAGTAGGTGGCGGTATTTATCTTGCTGAATATGCACGTGAAGGTTCTTTCTCCAGATTCATTCGCTTTGGCACCAATGTTCTAGCTGGTGTCCCATCAATTATTACTGGTGTTTTTGTCTATAATATAATTGTATCGACCAGGCTAATTATTGGCAGTTCATATAGCGCCATAGCTGGTGGAATGGCACTATCGATTTTAATGCTACCTACGGTCATAAAAACAACTGATGAGGGTTTAAAGCTTGTTTCAGATAATCTACGCAAAGGATCACTTGGCGTAGGCGCATCAAAATTTGTAACCATTACTCAGATCACGTTACCCATGGCATTCGCTCCTATAGCGACTGGTGTAATTCTTTCTATTTCTCGGGCCGCCGGTGAAACAGCTCCATTAATCTTTACTGCACTTTTTTCTTACTATTGGCCATCAGGGACAAATTCACTATTCGATCCAATCGCGACACTATCTGTATTAATATATAATTTTTCGATTGAACCCTATGAAGTGCAAAATGAATTGGCGTGGGCAGCTTCGTTTATTCTTGTTGTATTTATTCTTGCGATGAATATCTTCTCTCGCTGGCTCGGCAGGCTAGCCTCAAAGTAATCAACATCTAAATGTTCTCCTTTCGCCCCATGTGCCCAGATACATCCAACGTAGCTCACAAGTAGAGATATGGCTTCCACACCTTCAACTAGTCGGCAGCACTTGGCATCTGATATATGCATATCTCTAGATAATGTTACGATCAATTATAACAACTTAGCAGCAGTACGTAATGTCTATTGCGACATTCCAAGCGGGAAAGTCACAGCCCTAATTGGGCCTTCTGGATGCGGTAAATCAACGATTCTGCGTTCACTTAATCGGATGAATGATCTAATCGATGGCTGCTCACTTTCTGGTCGGGTTCTTTTTGATGGAGCAAATTTATACGACCCCATGATAGATCCGGTAGAAGTCCGTAGAAGAATTGGGATGGTATTTCAGCAACCTAATCCGTTCCCAAAAAGTATATTCGAGAATATTGCATTTGGAGCACGTATTAACGGATACAAGGGTGATATGAATGAGCTTGTTGAACGATCACTACGACAAGCCGCTGTATGGGATGAATGTAAAGACAAACTCAATAAAAGTGGATGCTCACTCTCAGGCGGCCAACAGCAAAGGCTATGCATCGCTAGGACTATCGCGACTGAACCAGAGGTTATTTTAATGGATGAACCCTGTTCAGCACTTGATCCTATCTCAACTCTGAAAATCGAGGAAACAATGCATGAATTAAAAAAGAAATTCACTATTATTATCGTCACTCATAATATGCAGCAGGCTGTTCGTGTAAGTGATTTCACAGCATTCTTCAATGCAAAAGCTCTCGAAGAAGGAACTGGCAAGGTTGGTTATCTTGTTGAATTCAATGAAACCGAAAAGATATTTCATGCTCCTGTGCAGAAAGCAACGCAGGATTATATTTCAGGGCGATTTGGCTAGAGTCCTCCAGAGATTCAAATTAATTGGCTCTCGATATACCGGATGATTTATTGCTAAATAGAATACTTATTCAGTTGGTTAATCACCATTTAATTTTATCTATGATGACTAACGAATAATATCTAGCTTATACTAAAAATGCCAATTTATATTTACAGGCTATCCAAATCCTTCCTTTTATTTCTAACAATAGCCTGTTATGAATTTGAAACCGGCCATAGGGGCCGGTAAAAACGGAGAGGGAGGGATTCGAACCCTCGATAGAGTTGCCCCTATACAGCATTTCCAGTGCTGCGCCTTCGACCACTCGGCCACCTCTCCAAAAGCGTTGGCCGATGCGAATGTAGCAGGGCATTCCAGGAGACCCAACATGAGACCAACACACAGAATCACGATCCACTGGCGACAAGGTGGGCGAACAATCAGCCACGAGGTCGCAGAAGGTGACTACATTCTTCGTAGCTTCGAGGAACAAGGCGACCCACTGCCATTCTCATGTAGGAACGGTTGTTGCACCGCTTGTGCCGTCAGAGTTTTATCAGGGAAAATTGATCAGCATGAGGCTATGGGACTCTCTAAAGAGCTGATTGCAAAGGGATATGGCCTACTTTGTGTAGCCAAAGCCATAGGTCCACTCGAAGCTGAAACCCAAGATGAGGACGAGGTCTATGAACTCCAATTCGGAAGGGCCTTTGAACGTAGAAGGTTCTTGCCAGGAATACCAACTTAATGAGGGCTGAAAATTGACTTCCTTGATCTGTTCCCATGCGGCTCAGCAAGCTGGTTTGCAGATAGAGGATCTGACTCGGCTCGGAGATATAGCGCGCCAGGCCTGCGAAAGAGGCGGCAAATTATTAATGGAGCATTACGGACATCTAGAGACCATAAATAACAAGGGGCGTTTTGGCGACTTGGTTACCAATGCTGATCTAGCAGTTGAAGAATGCGTCCTCGAATTCCTCCAACAGCAAACAGCTGATATAGCAGTTCTTGCAGAAGAGAGTGGATCTATAGGTGAAGCAAGTTCATTGCTTTGGTGTGTTGATCCTCTTGATGGAACAACCAACTTTGCTCATGGTTATCCCTTCTTTGCTACCTCCATCGGCCTTACTTGGAATAGACAACCGATTTTAGGTGCCATCGCTATTCCGTTTCTAAATGAGATCTATTGGGGAGTTCCAAGCCTCGGCGCCTTCTGCAACGAAAAACCTATCAAGGTCTCATCTTGCGAAAGTCTTGAGAACTCCTTGCTTGTAACAGGTTTTGCATATGACAGACAGAGCCGTCTAGACAACAACTATGCAGAGTTCTGCTGGATGACTCACCGTACACGTGGCGTAAGGCGAGGTGGTGCAGCAGCAGTTGATCTGGCTTTTGTGGCGGCTGGCCGACTTGATGGTTATTGGGAGAGGGGGCTTGCTCCGTGGGATCTTGCAGCTGGCGTAGCCCTTGTAGAGCTAGCTGGGGGAAACGTAACTGACTACAAGGGAGGTAGTTTTGACCTTGATAGCGGCAGGGTATTGGCTTGCCCTCCGGGAATGCAAAAAATCCTGACTGAAGAACTCAACAAAATATCCCCTCTTGATCCTGACTCATTCGGTGCACCTGAACTCAGAGCCATGGGATCCTGAAGTAACTCCGAAATAATCAGGGATGGCCCTGCAACCGGCAGCGGGTGCTCGCGATCTGAACCCCCAACAGGTCGAACATAACCAGCAGCTAAGTCAGCGACTTGCCGATGTGTACCGCATGTGGGGCTACGAAGAAGTCTCGCCACCGAGGGTTGAGCGACTCGACACGCTAAAAGCAGGCGGCGCTATTGCCAGTAAAGACATCGTGCGATTAGTAGCCGATGACCCCCTTGGCCTAAGACCAGAAATGACTGCCTCCATTGCCCGAGCCGCTTGTACGAGACTTGCTCAGAGACCACGTCCTTTACGGCTATGGGCAGCAGGAACAGTGTTCGAAAGCCGTACAGCTGATGAAGGGGGTCTTTGCATTGAAGAGAACCTTCAAAGCGGTGTAGAGCTCTTCGGAGTCGAAGATATCAGTGCGGAAATGGAACTTCTATCGCTGCTTTTTTCTGCACTGGGAACCTTGAAACTCAATAAAAGCAATAAACCTCGCTTACTTGTCGGGCACACCGCCTTGATGGACCTGATCTTATTGCCATACGAAGACGATTTACGCAACAAAATCCGCACAGCCCTAATCCACTACGACCGCCTTGCCCTCGAGAACCTTCAATTAACCAAGGATCAATTCGAGAACCTTATAAATAAACTGGAATGTCGTGGAGAACCAACAGAAGTACTCGAACGTTTAAAGAATGTCTTTGGGCAACAATCAGTTCTCAATGATCTGCAGCGGCTATTTGCACAAATGGAGTCTTTAGCAGCAGCTCAAGGAATAGGGCTGCAACTAGATCCAACATTTCAGCCACATTTTGAGCTCTACACCGGACTTGTATTTCAATTAGTTTGCCAAAGCGATTCAGCACCTGTCGTGATTGCTAGAGGTGGTCGTTATGACGATCTTATGGCTCGCTGCGGTGCTAAAGGGGCAGATGCCGCTGGAGTGGGCTTCAGCCTCGCTATAGATGACATACGTGAGTTACTGACATGCGAGATCAGTTCATCTGATGTTGCTAAATCCACCTTGGTTGCCTATGGGACACAAGCTTCGCTAGAAAACGCCTTGGTACGTCAACACCATTGGCACCAACAAGGACAACGCGCTGTAATTGAGCTTGAACCCTGCCGAGATCGTGAACAAGCAATCAGCCGGCTGGAGGAGAGGGGTTGCAACCAACTTGACTGGTTAGATCTCTAAGATTTAACTCGCTGATATCACGCCGAACTGCAAGGCCATGCCACACAGCATCGTGACTGACATTTGTGAAGGAGTTGCTGACTGTGCTCAGGCATGCCCTGTTGGATGCATAAAGCCCAGCCAAGGCAAAAATATTAAAGGTATTAATTTCTACTGGATAAATTTCGAGATCTGTATTGACTGTGGAATATGCAGCCAGGTCTGTCCTGTAGAGGGAGCAGTTCTAGCCGAAGAGCGTCACGATCTGCAACGTAGTAACTAAGAGATTCCAAAGGTACGGTGACCTCACCAAAAATCAGCTTGAGCAATCAGGCAATAACTTCCTATGGTCGAGAAAAAGACCACCATGACTTTGCTAGAAGAAGGACAGATCCAGATTCACACTGAGAATATCTTCCCGATTATCAAAAAGGCTGTTTATTCAGACCACGAAGTTTTTCTACGGGAACTAGTAAGTAATGGGGTTGATGCCATAAGTAAAAGACGTATGGCGGCCGTAACCGGTGATTGCAGTGAGGTTGAGGAGGGATTAATAGAAATCAAGATAGATCGAGAAGCAAAGACATTGACTATTTCAGATAATGGAATTGGGATGACATCCGAAGAGGTGAAGCGGTATATCAATCAGGTTGCATTTTCAAGCGCCGAGGACTTCCTCGAAAAGTATAAAAAGGAAAGTGATGTAATCATTGGCCACTTTGGCCTAGGTTTCTATTCAAGTTTCATGGTGGCAAAAAATGTTGAGTTAATTACTAAATCTGCTTGTCCTGAAAGTCAGGCAGTGATTTGGAGCTGTGATGGGTCTCCTAAATTCACTCTTAATGAGGGTGAACGTGAGCATCCAGGTACTGATGTAATACTCCATTTAATGGATGATGAGCTCGAATATATTGAGCCCACTCGTATTCGCACTCTAATCACAAAATACTGTGATTTTATGCCAGTTGAAGTAAGACTTGAAGGCGAACCTATAAATAAACGCAACCCACTCTGGAGACGCACTCCGAAGGAGATAACAGACCAAGACTATATAGAGCTATATCGCTATCTATATCCATTCCAAGGCGATCCATTACTATGGGTACATCTTAATACTGACTATCCATATAGCCTCCAGGGCATTCTCTACTTCCCTAGGAGCAGTGGACGTGCAGACTGGGAAAAAGGAGAGATAAAACTATACTGTAACCAGGTTTTTGTTAGCGATTCGATAAAAGAAGTTGTGCCACGATACCTTCTGCCATTAAGAGGTGTAATCGACTCACCAGATATTCCACTTAATGTCAGTCGCAGTGCATTGCAGACAGATAGGCGCGTGCGATCTATTGGTAATTTCGTAGCAAAGAAAGTAGCAGATCGATTACGTGTACTGAAATCTGAACAGCCAATATTCTATGCGGAAGCATGGGAGGCACTAGCACCATTCGTAAAGATAGGTTCAATGGAAGATGAAAAGTTTGCCACCCAAGTCTCAGATCTAATAATGTTTGGGACGACTGCTGCCGCCTCAACAAATAGTGATGATGGCAATCCTGACCCTATTGCTTGTGGGGAAAAAGCATTCACCAGCCTTAATGGATATCAAAGTCGTCTAAAGGAAGACTCCAAGAATCGAATCCTTTATTGCACTGATGAAGTAGCTCAGGCAAGTGCTCTGAGCTTATGGACATCGCAAGGCGCTGAGGTGCTCAAAACTGAGCCAGTTATAGATAGCCAATTTCTACCCTGGCTAGAAGATCGTCATGAGGAACTTCGGTTCCAGCGAGTTGATGCTGAACTGGACGACAGTCTTAAAGACGACAAACCAGAGTTGGCTGATCAGGAGGGTGAGACCCTCTCAGAAAGCCTAAGGACCCTACTCAAAGAAGCACTCAATAACGACAAAGTAACCATACAAGTGCAAGCTTTAAAAGGTGATAATGCTCCACCTGCAATGATCCTGCTGCCGGAACAGATGCGGCGAATCAACGATATTGGGGCACTTATGGATCAGCGCTTTCCTGGGCTGCCAGAGCATCATGTACTTCTTGTAAATCGTCGTCACTCCCTCGTGGAAGGACTTCTTAAGCTCAAATCAGGATCCGTTTTAGTTGGGACTTCAGGAATGTCCCCAACCGAAACCTTGGCACAAGACCTTGCGCGTCATCTTTACGACATGGCCCGCCTTGGAGTAGGGGGACTAGAACCCAATGAGATTGCTGGATTCCAAAACCGCAGCGCTGTGCTTATGGGACAGCTTATGGAACGAGCCTTATAAGCAATGAGAAGGTTTGGTAGTATGGATAATTGGGTTGAACACCCTTAACTCTGTAGAGGATCAAGACATGTCACGGGTGTGTCAGCTCACTGGAACTCGCGCCAATAACGGTATGGCTGTGAGCCATTCCCATATCCGTACTAAGAAGCTGCAACAGGCCAACCTGCAACAGCGTCGCCTCTGGTGGGCTGAGGGCAAGCGATGGCTGAAATTGCGCGTTACGACACGAGCCTTGAAAACAATTCAAAAGAAAGGACTTGGCGCCTATGCTAAATCTCTGGGAATAGATCTAAACAAGATATAAGTCATCAGAAAGCCTTTAATATAGGACCACTCAGAATCTCAAAAAGGATATACAAGAGATCATTTTGACCAAAAAATCACAAGATAACAATTCACTATCGCTAATGAAAAATTACCAAAATGAATCCGATACTATTAGCTCAAACTCCTTGCGTATATTAAGCAGCTGTACATTTGCAATCTGGCAGATAGGGAAAATATGAAAATGGTATTTGACAGATTACTTGTTGACCACTACATCTCCCAAATGGAAAATTTCACCAATCGAATCTTGTTACTAGCAACATCTGCTATAAATTCAGCAAATAGCAAGAAAATAATCAAATATCTTGATTCAAAAGTCAGTCAATACAGAGAAGGTGACCTGAAACTGGAGTCAACATTATGAATGTCGATCATGGTCCTAGCTCATTTATTCTTCTCTATCACAGAACACCCTTCGACGAAGGAATTAGCGAAACTGGGGAACGCATATGGTGTGACCAAAAAAGTCCAAACGGAATAATCCCCACTCTGCGCAATCTATTTCGCAGTCGAACTGATGGCACCTGGATTGCCTGGCGGCAAGTAGACAATGTGCAAAACGCTACTGATGAATGCATCACAATGCATGAACCAGCATCATTTACCTTAAAAAGAATACCTCTAGAAGAGGATCAAATTACGAGTTTTTACCATATAACTTCGAAGGAATCATTTTGGCCAATCCTGCATACCTTCCCTACATATTTTGATGCCAATAATGCTAATTGGGAAATCTTTGAAGATGTCAACAGGCGCTTTGCAAATGCTGCCTGTACTGAAGCCGCTAGAGGAGCAACCGTATGGGTCCATGACTACAATCTATGGCTTGCGCCGGCATATATACGTGCAAAAAGAGCTGATCTAAAAATCGCATTCTTTCATCACACACCATTTCCAGGCAATGATGTTTTTGCCATCCTCCCATGGCGCCGCCAAATCCTGGAGAGTTTACTTTGTTGCGATATGGTTGGCTTTCATATTCCACGTTACGCAGAGAATTTTGCCCGTGCAGCGAACTGTCTAGTAGGTGCAAAAAAAGGACCGAAGGAATCCGTTGACCCTAAATTCATTGCCGTTGGTAGTGCCCTTACTGAGCCTTCAGTGACTCCTTGGCTTTCCCACGCTGGAAGACGTACCCAAATTTTATCTTCACCTGTAGGCACTTCTCCTGATGTGATCCGATCCTTGATGGAAGATTCAAGCATTAGAAGCCACGCCGAACATATTAATAAAGACACAAAGAAGGGACGCAAGCTAATTCTTTCTGCAAGTAGAGTTGATTACACCAAAGGTAATGAAGAACTGCTGCTCACCTTTGAGCGCCTACTAGAAAAACGAGAAGATCTTCATGGCAAAATAGTCCTCATGCTTGCTTGTGTGGCAGCAGCAAGTGGCATGCGCATTTATGAAGAAACCCAGCGTTCAATTGAAGAAATGGCAGGCAGAATCAATGGACGCTTTAGTCGTATCGACTGGGTACCAATTCGTTTTTCTACGCGTAGAATTCCTTATGAGGAAATGGTGGCTTGGTTCACTCAGGCAGATATTTGCTGGATCACTCCTTTACGCGATGGACTTAATCTTGTCGCTAAGGAATATGTTGCCGCCAGGAAAAACCGAGGAGGAGTGCTTGTGTTATCTGAATTTGCTGGATCATCGGTACTTCTTGATGGAGCTGTACTTACAAACCCCTACTCACAAAAACGCATGGATCGCGCTATAGAACAAGCAATAGACATGACAGATAAAGAACAACAGCAACGTATGCAATCAATGACTTCTGCAGTAGATGGCTACACAGTCAAGGATTGGGCAGAAGAACAAATTTCTAGCCTGAATAAACAGCAAGAACTTTCAATAGAATGAACCGCAGGACAGGCTGGGGATTAGCTCTGTTTCTCGTGCTTACCAGCCTGGCAGTCTTAACAAGTTGGGCCCTTAGTTTGCGCCCCATCCGAATCAATGTACTGATGCCAGCATCATTTGCTGACCAAACTACTGAACTGGTTCGCAAATTCAATGCTGACCATACCGGCAAGATAAATCTGCGCGTGACTAGAGGTCCGCTGGAAACAGAAGCAGTCTCAGATTTAGCGATAAGCAGTTTACTTTTAGGCAAGAGCCCATTCGACGCACTTCTAATTGATGTGACCTGGTTACCGAAATATGCAGCCGCTGGATGGCTTGCTCCATTAGATCCATGGATCGATCAACAAGCTATTGATTCCCTTGCTCCGGGCGCGCAGTTGGGTAATAGCTACAAAGATCAGATCTATCGATGGCCACTTGTAGCAGATATGGGGTTGCTCTATTGGCGGACTGATCTAATGAAAGAGCCCCCAAAGACACCTCAAGAGCTTCTAGAAATTAGTCAACGGATTCAACAAGAGGGACGAGTGCCATATGGATATGTCTGGCAAGGCCGACAGTACGAAGGCCTCAGCTGTGTTTTTCTCGAGGTTCTAGATGGCTTCGGTGGTAAATGGCTAACACCAGGTACAGACATTGTTGGGCTCAACAGCCCCGCAAGCCAAAAGGCTGCTAGTTGGTTGAGAAAGCTGATCAGCAGCGGCGTAAGCCCTAAAGCCGTTATTAATTATGCAGAAAATGAAACCCTGCAGTTGTTTAAATCTGGAGATGCAGCGCTGATGCGTAACTGGCCTTATGCCTGGGGCGAAGTTCAGAAAACCAATAGCCCTATCAAAGGGAAAGTAGGTGTAACCACAATGGTTGCAGCGCCTGGCCATAAATCCACTGCAACACTTGGTAGCTGGGGATTCTCCATCCTAAAAGGATCATCAAATCCTGATGCAGCAGCAGAGGTGATTGCTTTCCTCACATCAACATATGCACAGAAGCAATTATTCCTCAAAAACAGCTACACCCCCACCAAAGCAGAACTATTCAATGACCCAGAGTTACTAGCAAAATCAACTATCCTGCCAATACTTGCAGAAGCCCTACAAAGCACTGAGCAACGTCCACAAACACCTCTATATGCTCAGATTAGTGATGTTCTGCAACGACAACTGAGCTCAATCCTCACCGGAAAAAGCAATGTTAATACTGCCATGGACCGTGCCCAGAGGAACACCGAACAAATTCTTCTAGCTGCAGGTGAAACGTGATGATCCAATTACTTC
Source organism: uncultured cyanobacterium (assembly GCA_913047395.1). Taxonomy (GTDB): domain Bacteria; phylum Cyanobacteriota; class Cyanobacteriia; order PCC-6307; family Cyanobiaceae; genus Prochlorococcus. The sequence goes on along the minus strand of CAJWUF010000024.1, from coordinate 4,695 downwards.
TTCTGCCGGCGGCTCTATTAATTGCTCTGGTCTTTGGTATTCCTCTTATTCGCTATTGCTGGTTGAGTGTACATGCTAACTCTGTAGTAACAGGCTTAGTAGCAATCCCAAACCATGGTGCTAATTGGCTGCGACTGTTTAACGACGAACGCTTCTGGCAGGACTCGGCTCAAACAGCTCGTTTCGCATTTGTATCAGTCAGCCTCGAATTGTTGTTAGCGCTCGCAATTGCACTTTTGCTCGATCAACGTTGGCGTGGCCGAGGTGTGGTGAGAGCTATTACCCTCCTTCCTTGGGCACTCCCAACAACTGTTATGGCCTTGGGCTGGAGATGGATCTTCAATACACCCTACGGACCAATTGAGCAACTAGCAGTTCTTTTTCGTCTTCCACCACTGAATATCCTATCGAATCCAGATATTACCTGGCTTGCCACGGTTGTTGGTGATGTTTGGAAAACTACGCCTTTTGTGGCTCTAATTCTTTTGGCAGGATTGCAGACTATTCCAAATGACTTATACGAAGCATTTTATCTAGAAGGAGGAAATCCTCGTGCCGCTTTCTTCAAAGTCACGCTGCCACTCTTGCAGCCATATTTACTTTTAGGCCTTTTATTTCGCCTAGCGCAAGCTTTTGGGGTATTCGATCTGATTCAGGTGATGACAGGTGGAGGACCGGCGAGTAGCACAGAAAGTTTGGCGTTATATGCCTATTTAAATGCAATGCGATTCCTCGACTTTGGCTATAGCGCCACTGTAATGATTGGCAGTTTTCTTCTCTTGGTCTTTATTTGTCTATTTAGCTGGCTGGTTATTTATCAGACAAGACATTTGCGAGGAGTCTTTAAGTGATACGAACTCGTAAACTATGGATTACAGCTTTGTTGCTCTGGTCCTTAGCTCCTCTGCTGTGGCAGGTCTATACATCCTTTTGCAGCAATGAAAGCTTGCTTCATACATTGACAGATCACCAAAGTCGCTGGACTCTTGAAAATTATCGCCAAGTTCTTACAGCAAATCCTCCCTTCTGGCGTTATCTATTAAACAGTGCATTAGTTGGCATCACATCCACAGGATTAACCCTGCTCATAGCTATTCCAGCTGCCTATTCTCTTGTAAAAGTTCCTCGAAATGTCGCCAGGGGGGCCAAACTTTTTCTGCTTGGGGCTGCTCTGTTTCCATATGTTCTGCTATTTCTGGCCTTACTGGAACTAGCCAGGAACCTGAACCTCGGGAACAACCTGCTTGCTCTGAGTTTTCCTTACACCGCCCTATCTATGCCGCTTGCGGTCTTACTGCTTTCATCAGCATTCCGTGATCTACCTTCTGAACTAGAAGAAGCTGCAAGAGTTGAAGGTTTGGGATTATGGCAGCGTTTGCGCTGGGTATTGATTCCTCTAATCGCTCCTGCCACCGCAAGTACTGCGATCTTGGTATTTCTTTTCTCCTGGAACGAATATCCAATCGCTCTTACCTGGATCAGTAGTGCTGATCTTCTGACTCTTCCTGTTGCCATAGCGCGAATTGCCGGTTCATCGGTCTACTCAATTCCCTATGGCGCCTATGCAGCAGCAACAGTGCTCGGAGCCCTGCCACTGTTATTGCTGGTGATTATCTTCCAGCGACAAATCGTTTCTGGACTAACTCAAGGAGCGATTAAGGGATGAGTTTAATTCTTGAAAATATAAGCAGACGTATTGGTCGCGACTGGATTGTTCGTCATCTACAGCTTGAAGTAGCAGAGGGTGAATGTCTTGCTCTGCTTGGGCCAAGTGGATGTGGGAAAAGCAGCACCCTGAGGCTAATAGCTGGACTCGACCAACCCAATGAAGGCAGGATCTATATCAATGGCAAAGATGTCACGTCGGTATCACCTGTCAACCGCCGTATAGGAATGGTCTTCCAAAGCTATGCCTTGTTCCCACACCTAACAGTTGCTGAAAACCTTGCTCTTGGCCTACGCGTTCGAAAAATCTCAGCCAATGATCAGTATCAACGAGTGGCATCTGTTCTGGCATTAATGCAATTGGAAGATCAAGCAAATCAACGCCCGGCGCAACTTTCAGGCGGCCAGCGTCAAAGAGTTGCCCTAGCTAGAGCTCTACTTAGAGATCCTCTAATCTACTTGCTTGATGAGCCAATGAGTAATCTAGATGCTCAACTACGCGAAGATCTACGTCCAGAATTACGCCGTCTAATACTTAAGGACGGACAGCCAGTTGTATACGTCACTCATGATCAACACGAAGCCATGGCCATGGCCCATCGAATTGGTGTAATGCGTGGCGGGCAAATTGAACAAGTTGGCACACCCCAAGAGCTCTATCACCAGCCAACCTCTATTTTTGTAGCTAGCTTTATCGGCCGCCCTCAGATCAATCTCTTACCCGCAGAATCAGGCATTATTACAGCAATTCGACCTGAGGATTTAAAACTTTGTACGCAAGGTCTGTCATGCCAGCTTATCCATAGAGAATGGCTAGGAACATCTCAGTTATGGCTTCTAGAGAGCTCTCGTGGCCCACTAAGGATTATTACTACTGGAGACACCTCTATTCCTAATGATATTCAATTAACGTGGTTGCCAGAGAAAGAACATAAATTCGATGCCAGCTCAGGTCTAAGATGCAACTAAATAACTAACTATAATGCGTCATCAATATTAGAAGTTAATTGTTGAAAACAAACCAAGTTATTATTTATACCTATGTATTTATATGCGTAGCAAGTTTATATCAAAGTCAGCCAAAGAAGTTGCGTAGAATCTTGTTATGCTGGGAGGCATTAGCTCGAATGGATTCGATCTTATCTAAGTTAACTGGTACATCCATGGTCCTTTTGTAAAGTCCAGCAAGCTCGCGGCAATCAATCAATGTTTGCAAATTCATAGAAGGCACATCAGCCATAGCTGCAGCTGCTGAAACTTTTGGGTCATAACTAAGTGCCACTGTGGGACTTCCTGTGAGTTGAGCCAAAATAAGTGCATGCAAACGCATGGGAATAACCAATTTGGCCATGGCAAACTGTTCCATAGCCTCTGCTACAGAACCAACAACAAAGGTTTTACTTCGCGATCTCAAATTAGAACTTATAAGGCCTTGCCTCTCCAAATCAAGGAATAACTCTCCGTCCTGGTGTTTATGAAAAGCAAGCCAATGAACTGGAACATCAATATCTTTAAGGATCATCTCAAGAGCTTGGATCAACTGCTGCCAGCCCGAGCGATCAAGCATTGATGTAGGACGCCAACAGAGCACGACAGCCCCACCACCTTTCCATTCCCTACAAGGAAGCTGCCAAACAGGATCAGGTGCCATCAACATCGGCATAGGTAAACGCCAACGTTGAGCCACCTGAAAGGATTCTGGATCTCTCCAACTGATTACCTGCACCCAACGCAGAACCCGCCTCACTATCCAACGGCTAAAGCGATTACGTAACGGTCCCAGTCCCTGCCCCCAAAGCACAACAGGCAAACCACGTACATGGGCTGCAGCAATCAAGAGTATGTAATAGATCAAACTTTTAAAACTTGTGCTGTCTTGCAACAGGCTGCCGCCACCAAGAACCAAAGCCTGAACTTTGCGAAGTGCGCAGAGCGTCTCAAGTAATGAACGGCGGTTAACGATTCGGGCCTTCGGGGCCAACGCCTGAATGACCGTTAGATCGTTTGCAGTGATCGTGGCCTGCAAATGCGCAGGAAGCCCTTGAAGTAAAACCTGTAAAAGGGCATCGTCACCAAGGTTGTGCTCCCCGTAATAACCACATAAGAGAACCCCTGAACGCTGCTTTGCCTGAACATTCATAGCCAAGCAAAGAGTGCGTTAACCATTATCAGCAATGGAAGTTCCCTAGGCTTATCGGATCGAGCTAATCATGTGCACGCTTTATCCCTCGGCACTTGGTGGATTCACCTCACATCCTTATTCGAGTGGATGCTCGCAATTGTGCTGGTTGTGCAATGGGGAAAACTGAACCAGACACCAGCTATGTCATGGCTGGCTCTGGCAATGCTCCCCAATTTGACCAGTGCCATGACAGCCATCACATGGCACATTTTTGATAACAGCCAAGCGCTAGGTGGACTGGTTGTACTTCAAGCCTGGCTGACCATGATTGGGAACTGTTGCTTAGCCGCAGCAACCTGGAATTTGCTCCGTACAGAAAGGCAGAGGTCATGAGCATTGCCACGCCAACTGAGCTAGTGAACGCCATTATTTCTATGGACCCAGCTCCTCTCTATGGGCTCTCACTAATCCCCTACCTAGCCTTCCTATGGTGGGCTCAACAGTGCAAAGCGATCCCAAAACTGAGCCTCTGGGGATTCAGGCTCACACTTCTTTTTGTTGTAATGACGATCGTTTTCGCGATCCTTGCAAACCAGCGATATGGACTTGAACTAGTTGAAGTAGATCAGTTCCACGGTGCTGCAGAGGCCTTTTTGGTACTAAGCGATACCCTCGTTGTCCTTGGTTTTATCCGCGCAGGCAGGAGACGGGTGGTAAAAAACTCTTAAGAGGAACGGTTTGTCTGCCAGGAATATCAATCAATGTCGGAGAATAGATTGTCGCTTCCACGTTCCACATGTTCACGCACCTTCTTGCTGCAGCTGCTCCTTCCACATTCACCTGGTCGCCTGCGGTGGGCATGGTGATGATCGCCTGCAACGTGCTCGCATTTGTCATTGCCAAGGCCA
>CAJWUF010000023.1 GCA_913047395.1 uncultured cyanobacterium | reverse complement strand
ATATGGATTGATGAGATAAGCGCGATAGCCAAAAGACTGGAAAAGCCACAAACAACCCAGCGAATCGGCAGTTGTGCTTTGCCTGGATAATCAAGCCTAGAACTGATCAACATCAGCAACAGACCCGTGAATGCCATCGGAGATAGCCCCATCAAGGTCTGACTAAATCTCCGCTGGTAGTCAACGGCAGACCAATCGCTTGCACTAAGCAAGCCAACCATCTGCAATATCATCACCACCACCAGGGTGAGTCCTAGCCAACGCATCAATGGCGTTAAACGGCTTGTTGAACTTGATCCCATCTCAGAAGCAGACAAGGCACGATGCCAATAGGGAAACAAGCTTACGCTCGATGGTTGTAAAAATCAGCCTCAGCCAAAATCAACTCAGTAATGAGCTCAAAGAGCAGGCAAAAAGCCAAGGTTTTGATCCTGTAGGAATTGCCCAATTCCCTGGCAGTAACCGTATTCAGCTCCGCACCGCTGCACTCCAACGCTGGCTAAAAGCCGGCCATCATGCCGACATGGGATGGATGGAGGCACCAAAACGTCAACATGCAAACGAACTACTAGAAGGAATGACAAGCCTGCTAGCTGTAGGTCTCAATTATTTCGTAAATACACAACGCTCCCCGGAAAGCTTGTTAGTAGCTCGTTACGCCTGGGGTCGGGACTATCACCGAGTAGTAGAACAACGACTGCGAAGAGTGGGACGTTGGCTTGAGCAACAACGACCTGACTGCCACTGGAGGATCTGCGTAGACGCTGCCCCTCTGCTCGACAAAGCTTGGGCAGAAGAAGCAGGTCTCGGCTGGATCGGCAAAAACAGCAACCTGATCCATTCCCAAAGAGGTTCATGGATGGTGCTGGGTCATCTGCTTTGCAGCGAACCTCTTACCCCAGATAAACCCGCAAAGTCGCTTTGCGGAAAATGCCAATACTGCATAGACGCATGTCCTACCAATGCAATCACTGAACCCTTTGTGATCGATGCGCGGCGATGCTTGGCTTACCACACAATCGAAAACCGCAACCCTGACTTACCAGAAAACATTGCAAGCTGCATGGGAAATTGGGTCGCCGGATGTGATATTTGCCAAGACGTCTGCCCATGGAATCAAAAATCACTTCCTAGTAGCAAAGATCCTGATGTTCAGCCACGTGATTGGTTGCTCAATCTCACAAAAGATCAATCACTCTCATGGAGTGACACAACATGGAATGAACGATTGCGCGGATCTGCACTGAAAAGAATCAAACCATGGATGTGGCGCCGTAATGCAGCCGCGACGCAAAGCAACAAACCTCCTACGCTGCAAGAGAACTAAATCCATGGAATGAAGCTAAGCCAGCCGCGATTTAAACCGCTAAGGGGCTGGCTGACAGCAGCTGTGCTGGGGCTGATGACCACAATTGTGGCAACACCTGCACGTGCCCTGGTTCCCTACATCTATGAACCAAGTCCCGTAGAACTAAAAGGAGCCGGTCTAGGAATCGGACGAACAGCCGCACAACTTCTTCAACAAGGCCACCCAAACGAAGCTGCTCTTCTTGCAGCACTGGCCGTTCGACTGCAACCCAATGATGAAGTTCTCTGGTCAATTCTTGCCGAAGCCCAAATCCGCAGCCATCAACTGAATGCCGCAAGCGATTCTTTAGCTCGGGCAAAACAACTAAACCCCAAGAAAGCAAGTCTTTGGTTTGCTGAGGCTCACCTTGCCCTAATAGATAGCCGAGCTGCAGATGCGATAAAGCTACTAAAACAAGGACTCAAGCTTGAGCCAGACAATGCTGGTGCTTACTTCGATCTGGGCAACGCAAGGGTGATGCAAGCCAATTTTGCAATCGCTCTAAAAGCTTTTGAAAAGGCTGCCAAATTAAAACCAACATTCTGGGAAGCAGTTAACAATCAAGGGATCGTATTATTTGAAATAGGTAAAACTGAAGATGCCATCACCCGCTGGCGACATGTACTAGAAATCAAACGCAATGCTGAGCCAATGCTTGCCCTTGCAGCTGCATTAAATCAGATCAAGCCTGGTAACAAAGAAGCTCTAGAGCTAGCCAATAAAGCCCTTGCAAAAAATCCCAATTACGTATTGGCGAGTCACCAAAAAGAACAGCTATGGGGAGAACGCCTTCGCAAAGCAACCAACCAGTTGCTGAGCAATCCAATTTTACGATCATCAGTAGAGCGAGCTCAAGCCAACGCTGAAACAAACCAATAGATACCGATCAAGAGACCTTGTATTTGCTAAGTAGATCTGTAGGCTGAACACTTTCTGCCCTCTAATCCCAAACCTAGATGGCCGAGGAGCGACTGCAATCAATCCCCCTGCATCAAGAGATGCAGCGCTCCTATCTCGAATACGCGATGAGCGTAATCGTGGGAAGAGCATTGCCCGATGCGCGCGATGGTCTTAAGCCCGTTCAGCGACGCATCCTATTTGCAATGCACGAGCTAGGCCTTACGCCTGATCGTCCATATAGAAAATGTGCTCGTGTTGTAGGAGATGTCCTAGGGAAATACCACCCCCATGGTGATCAAGCCGTTTACGACGCACTGGTTCGACTTGTGCAGACTTTTTCAAGCCGTTTTCCTGTATTGGATGGACACGGCAACTTCGGATCGGTAGATGATGATCCACCGGCAGCGATGCGCTACACGGAGACACGTCTAGCTCCAATCGCCCATCAGGCGATGTTGGATGAGATCGGCCACGATACTGTTGATTTTACTGCGAACTTCGACGGCTCCCAACAAGAACCCTCGGTTTTACCAGCCCAGCTTCCATTCCTGCTTCTAAATGGTTGTTCTGGAATTGCGGTGGGTATGGCAACAAGCATTCCACCCCACAACCTTGGCGAAGTAATCGATGGACTTATTGCGCTAATACGCAAACCAGATCTAAGCGATGAGAAATTACTGGCATTAATTCCTGGCCCCGACTTCCCCACTGGTGGAGAAATTCTGCTGGGGAGTGGAATCCGTGAAACATATCTGAAAGGACGGGGCAGCATCCCGATGCGAGGTGTGGCTCATATAGAAGAAATACAACCTGGAAAGGGTCGTCATAAACGGAATGCTGTTGTCGTAACTGAATTGCCATATCAGCTCAGTAAAGCTGGATGGATTGAGAAGCTTGCAGATCTAGTCAATGATGGAAAAATCGGCGGCATTGCCGATATTCGTGACGAAAGTGACAGAGAAGGAATGAGAGTAGTTGTAGAACTTCGCCGAGATGCAAACCCAGAAAATGTACTTACAGATCTATATCGTCGAACAGCATTGCAAAATAATTTCGGAGCAATCCTGCTAGCTCTTGTAAATGGTCAACCACAACAACTCTCACTAAAAAAACTACTGCAAACCTTCCTCGATTACCGAGAGCTAACTGTAATTCGGCGAACCAATTATGCACTAACGAAAACAAAGGATCGCCTAGAATTAGTAGAAGGCCTAATAACAGCATTGAATTCATTAAAAGCTGTTATTGAAATGATTCAAGAAGCAGCTGATGCAGCAACTGCACAAGCTCGATTAATGGTTAATTTAAATCTAAGTGAAAAGCAAGCAGATGCTGTTTTAGCTATGCCATTAAGAAGACTTACAAGTCTAGAGCAAAATAACCTAAGAGAAGAAGCAAAAGAACTGCAAATCAAAAAAGAAGAACTTCAACTACTACTAGAAAACCGAGGGCGCATGCTTGAGGTACTAGTTCAAGAACTCAGACAGCTTAAAAAACGTTTTAACAACCCGCGTCGAACACGCCTAATAGAAGGTGGTGATGATCTAATGGCTGAACGAGCAGCAAGCCAAAGACCAAATGCAGAACTTCAGCGACAACAGGCGCTAGACGCCCTGCCAAGTGATGGTCGGCTGGTAATACAGCAAGACAACCAGGTCAAGATAATGACACCACAAATACTTGGAAGACTACATCTCAACGAGGCATGTGAGCTAAGTGATGGACCATCACCAGCAAAATTAATCCTGCCTATTGAGACAATCCCTCGAGTATTAGTAGTAACAGCTAATGGACGAGTAGCTTTACTGCGCTGGGAATTTGCAGGTCAACAACCAGGTTCAATAGAACGTTTCTTGCCAGGAGGATTAGAAAATGAAGAATTAATCAATCTATTCACACTTCCAACAAATGATCAATTAAGCCTGGGGCTGCTGAGCAGCGATGGACGCTTCAAAAGATTACCACTAGAAGAAGTAATGGATCTATCTGGCCGTGCAGCAACAATAGTCAAACTAAAAGATGGGGTTGTATTGCGCTCAGCATTTATTTGCCAAGCAGAGGGAGATGTCATATTTGTCAGTGATATGGGAAGAATAGTACGACTACCTGTGAATGATGAGACCTTGCCATTAATGGGTAAATTGGCTCAAGGTCCAATGACTATGAGATTATTACCAGGAGAAGAAGTAATAGGAGGAATTGCCTGCCCGCCAAATACAGAAAACAATCTGCTACTAGCAACTCGTCTTGGGAAAATAGCAAAAATATCAATCTCATCAGTAAGAGTATGCAACCGAGGGGATCTAGGCGAGATAGGCTTATCTATAAAAGATTCAAAAATAATTAAAGATAGAGTCGTAGACATATGTAATGGCGATGGACTAGTTGGCCTAATAAGTAACCAAAGTCGTCACGGCAGACTAGAAGCTAGTCAACTTAAACAAACAATAGCAAGCAAACCAAATACAAATGCAATACGATTAAAAGATAAAGAAGAAATTAAAGAACTAGTTCCGTTAATTACATCTAATAATTTGCAATTTAAGTAAAAGTATTCTCAGAATCTCTAGATAATTAATTTCAAGAAGACTGAGTTTTCTCTATCCAATCAAGATATTCTGATGTTACCGTGCCGGTGACGTATTCACCAGTAAAACAGGAAAGATCAAGCTCAGATACACTTGAACCTTCTAGAATTGCGTCTTTTAAGTCCGATACCTCTTGATAAACCATATGGTCGGTTAAAAGCTCCTCAGCAATTTCTGGAATAGTACGGTTATAAGCAATCAACTCATTACGATTTGGCATATTAATTCCATATACGTGTGAGTATCGCACTGGTGGAGCTGCTGAAGTAAAAGTTACTTTATTAGCTCCAGCAAGTCGAGCCATCTGAACAATCTCCTTTGAAGTAGTACCACGCACAATTGAATCATCAACTATTAGTACATTCTTACCTTTAAATTCTGTACCCATAGCATTAAGCTTCTGCCTAACAGACTTCTTACGTTGTGCCTGTCCAGGCATAATAAAAGTACGGCCAATATATCGATTTTTAAAAAATCCCTCTCGATATTCAATGCCGAGCTGTCTTGCAACTTGCATAGCAGCAGGACGCGATGAGTCTGGAATTGGCATAACAACATCTATATCTCCTCGTGATGTGTACTTAGCAATAGTTTTTGCCAGACGATCGCCCATCCTTAAGCGCGCCTCATAAACAGATATCCCACTAATAACTGAATCCGGCCTAGCAAGATATACATACTCAAATGAACAAGGAACCAGGCGAGGATTCTTTGCACATTGACGCTCATAAAGCTGGCCGTCAGGTGTAATAAAAACTGCTTCTCCAGGCTCAATATCCCTAACTATCTCATAATCACCATTCTCCAATACCAAAGACTCACTAGCAACAATCCACTCATCATTACCTGTTAAAGATAACCGTTTACCTAGTACTAATGGCCGTATTCCAAAGGGATCTCGAAAAGCAAGAAGTCCATGACCTGCAATTAAAGCAATAGATGCATAAGAACCCTCAATCCTTTGATGTACAGAAGAAACAGCATCAAATATCTGATCAGGAGTAAGATCACTACCATGTATTTTTAATTGCAATTCAGTAGCAAGTACATTTAACAACATTTCTGTGTCACTATTTGAGTTTGTATGACGACGATCAATATTGAATAATTCGCAATCAAGTTCGCGTGTATTAGTTAAGTTGCCATTATGTATAAGAATGATTCCGTAAGGGGCATTCACATAAAATGGTTGTGCTTCCTCCTCACGATCTGCTGCACCCTTCGTGGCATATCGAACATGTCCCAGGCCTGTATTGCCGATTAAGGAACGCATATCACGTGTTCTATATGCCTCTCGAACTTGCCCGTTAGCCTTATGCAAGTGAAAAACACTGCCGTCCATCGTGGCAATACCTGTGGAATCCTGACCCCGATGCTGAAGCAACAGCAAGCTGTCATATATCTGCTGGTTAACCAACTCAGTAGAAACGATGCCAACAATGCCGCACATAGGAAACGATGCTCCTCAACTACATAATCCCAGGAAACCATTTTGCACCAAGGCCGACCTCATAAGGTTTGCGAAGGGTCAGCCGCCCATACGGGTAGGAATTGACTGCTCATAGCACTCCTGAAGCAGATTAGAAGAAATCTGAACCAAGGTTTCGCCAGACTGAGTAATCAGCAGTTCCTGATCAGGTGTAACAACACCAAGGCATTGAGCTAATACTGAACCTGGTAATGCGCTATTAGCCTGATCTAAAGCAGTTTGCCAAGCTACAGCATTTGACGGAGCGACACTCACCAAAATGCGAGCTCCACCTTCTGCAAATAACAGCCTATCCAATCGCGCTTGAGATGAGGGAAGCTCAAATTGAGCACCTAGATTTGAAGCTATACAACACTCAGCTGCAGCAACAGCAAAACCTCCATCACTTAAATCATGCGCAGAGCTTACCAATCCATGACTAATAGTCATACGCAAAAAAGCTTGAACTGAAAACTCAAGCTGAAGATCTACTTCCGGAGGTCTACCGATTACAGCATCATGAATACATTCAAGATAACTACTACCAGCAAGGCTAATACGTGGATCAATATATTCTGCGGTTTCCATAGGTACTCCTAACAGCCAAATTAAATCACCAGGTGAGCGCCAAGCTTGACCACAGATATGGGCAAGATCATGAACTAAACCAACCATTCCAACAACAGGTGTGGGTTGAATTGGTTGTATATTTCCGTCTGCCTTTCTAGTCTCATTATAAAGAGAAACATTGCCTCCAGTAACAGGGGTTTCTAAGACATTACAAGCCTTAGATAAACCACGACAAGCTAGTGCTAGCTGCCAATAACCAGTGGTAGTTTCAGGAGAAGAAAAATTGAGATTATCAGTGACAGCTAAAGGCTCTGCACCAACGCAACTAAGATTGCGAGCTGCTTCTGCTACAGCTGCCATAGCACCACGTTCAGGATCAAGAAAAACTAATCGATTGGGACAATCAACGACTGCAGCTACTCCACGATTTACACCTACTAAAGAATCTTGTCCTTGCTGTGGACGCAACCTAACAACAGCTGCATCACCCCTTCCTGGGGGTATTACCGTATTAGCTTGAACTTGGTGGTCATATTGACGAAAAATCCAGCTCTTTGAAGCAATAGTGGGATCATCAAGTAACTCCATTAGAACTTTATTCCAGGAAAGCTTTTTAGCTCTTCTTCGTTCATTCGTTAAAACAATACCTTCTACATTGAGATCTGGTAATTCATCCTCATGCCAATTCCAAAGTGCTTCTATCTCTGCAGGAGGATGATCGATTAATTGATGTCTATTAATAGGAGTATCATCGGCTAAAGCATTAGCAGGGACTTCAGCTGCTACTTCACCGTTCTGTAAAACACGAACTACATTGTCTTCTAATACACGGCCAACCACAGCAGCTTGAAGTCCCCAACAAATAAATCTATCCATTAAAAACTGCTCACGACCGGGCTTTACCACGAAAAGCATTCTTTCTTGAGATTCGGAAAGAAGAAACTCATAAGGTGTCATCCCGTTCTCGCGAGCTGGCACTAAGTCAAGATCAAGCTCAATTCCCAAACCACCTTTGGCTGCCATCTCCGAACAACTACATGTAAGGCCAGCAGCACCCATATCTTGAGCGGCTACTACATCACCAGTCTTAAAAACTTCTAAGCAAGCCTCGATTAAACCTTTTTCTAAAAAAGGATCACCAACTTGAACAGCAGGACGATCATCAAGAGAAGCTTTAGTAAGTTCTGCGCTAGCAAAACTAGCTCCACCCATACCATCTCGACCTGTTGTACTACCTACATAAACAACAGGATAACCAATACCATCAGCACCAGAACAAACAATATCATCAGTTTCCATAAGCCCAAGAGCCATAGCATTGACTAAAGGATTACCTGAATAACTTGAATCAAAAGCAACCTCACCACCAACAGTTGGAACACCAACGCAATTTCCATAATGAGCAATTCCAGCAACTGCACCCTCCATAAGACCTACATTTCGTTCATCTTCTAAAGGTCCAAATCGCAATGCATTAAGAAGAGCAATAGGCCTAGCTCCCATAGTAAAAATATCCCTCAATATTCCACCTACACCTGTAGCAGCTCCTTGAAAAGGTTCTAATGCCGAAGGATGATTATGGCTTTCAATTTTAAAAGCTAATCTTTGACCTTCTCCTAAATCAACTACACCAGCATTTTCACCTGGTCCAACTAAAATACGAGGCCCAGTAGTAGGAAAATCACTAAGTAAAGGTCTTGAATTTCGGTAACAGCAATGCTCAGACCACATCACACCAAACATTCCCAACTCGACGCGATTAGGAGCACGTTGAAGTCGACGACAAATCTCTTCATAATCAGTTGATTTGAGACCTTCATGGAGTAATGCCTCAGCAACGTCATATTCAACTGTCAAATCGAGGTTCTCACTCACGAAATCTGAATCATCTCTTTCTAGTGTTACCGATAATGGTCAAATCCACGGATCTTCTTGACCATCGTCAATACCGTCACGAGGTCTCTGACGTTGGGGCTGTTGAGAAGATTGAGGAAAATGATCTCTATCTTGGTCATCCCAACCGTCTAAAGGATCAATTTCAGGCTCGTCATTAGCTTGCCAAGGGCGCTGGCTAGGCTCTTGCCAAGGTGGATCCTCCAACCAGCCTTCTAAACGATCAGTAGCACGATCACCAATATTTTGAAGTTGATCAGTCCATTGACGAGATTGTCTGACTAAATCCTGACGTAAACTGGAGCGAACCAAAGGAAGATCATCTAAACCACGTAGAGCAGTGGTTACGATTCCAGGTTGCTGATCAACAATACGATCAATTGTTAATCGCCATCTACTAGTTCCTGGCAAACGTGGATCGCTACGGGAAACTAAATAATGAAGAATTTTTCCAGTCTTAGGAACAAAGACAAAATCAGCAACCAAGCCTATTCGTAAACCATTTCGATCCAATAAATCAGCGTCTAATAAAGTAGGAATACGCTCTAGTGTGATCTGATCAGATTCAACTGGAAAACCCTTAACAAAAAGCTGTTGTTCACTAATTGCACATAACTGATCTAGCCTCCAAACATCCCTAGAAACACGCAATGCTGATGGACGACTAACCCAACCAAGAAGTCGATGTACTGGAGGATGCATCCATGCCATTATACCGGGACCATGATCAATTCCCTGATCACAGCGAACTCTATGATGTAGCAAATCACTTAATATAACCTGCTCAGGTAGATTCAAAATTCAAGAACGAATCTGTACAGGCATTACTAAATATGTAAAGTTTATGTTTGAGTCATTGGGAGAAAGTATAGCTGGTGTCGTAGGTGCATTGCAATGTAAAATAATACGATCACTATTAATTGCCTTAAGACCATCTAATACATAACGAACATTAAAGGCAATCTGTACAGGCTCTCCTGTTAATTGAGCTGGTATAGATTCTGAACCGCTACCTACATCCTGGGCATCAGCACTGATTTGAACACGTTCAGAATCAGGTTCACAACTAACCTTTACGACATTATTATGTTGATCAGCTAAGACTGCTATTCGTTCCAAAGCTGATGAAAATTCAACACGATCAAGTTCAATACTGCGAGTAAATTCTTCTGGAATAAGCTGACGGTAATTAGGATAAGTTCCTTCAAGTGTTCTACTAGTGACCACTTGATCAGCTGCTAAAAAAACAACCTGACCTTTATCACAAAATAAACTTATTGAATCATCGCCACGCCAACTAGAAATTAAACGCTCCACTTCACGCAAAGAACGCGAAGGGAGGGTAACTGCAAAAGATTCCTCATCATCAATAGCTTCTGACGAGTAAACAGAATCTGCAGGTAGAGCATCATCCAAACTCAATACAGCAAGACGATGTCCATCAGTTGCTGCAGCTTCCATAGTTTTTCCATCAAAGCGTAGATGAACACCAGTTAATAGTTGCTTAGACTCATCTGAACTACTAGCAAAAAGGGTTCCACGAAGAGCCTGCAAAAGAGATATTGCTTTAACTTTAAAAGGTTTACCATTCTCTACAAGTGGTAAATCAGGAAAATCATCAGCCAACATCCCACGCATCTGATAATTACCATTGAGACTATTTAGTTCGACCTGTTCTCCAGCTTCATCAGTAGACAACGTAATAGGTGAATCACTTGAGAGCCTAGAAACAATTTCACCTAATAACCGAGCAGGCAAAGTGATAGCACCACTTGATTCCACAGAGGCACTCAAAGAAGTTTGAATACCAAGACTAAGGTCAAAACCAGTAAGGCTTAGACGATCTGTTCCAGCATCAGCGGTCAGAAGCACGTTGGCTAGTACAGGATGAGTGGGACGTGATGCCACTGCTCTGCTAACGAGTTGTAGAGCTGTATTGAGTGAAGCCTGGGAACAGACCAATTTCATTGAGTCAAGCTAGCGCCGAAAACGATCGATAGGCACCCCACATTTTCACAAACCATCGAGATATGCAATGGCTTGTGATCCCCGATCTACTCAAACCTGCTTTACTGGATTAAATAAATAAAACAAACAAATACCGTAGTAGTAGGGTCTGTGGAAATCGTGGAAAACAACTAAAAGCCGTTGCTATAACTAAGCTTTGTCATTTTAATATATGTGGATAAAAAGTGCAGTCATGGGTATTAAGACGATTGTTTCCACAATTCAACTGGGTGGGGAAAAGTCAAGCATGAGCAAATAAACCTTTTTTGATTTGTTTTCCCCAGAAACCAACAATGATTGATTTGGTTTTCCGCAGCCAGAATCTTAACTGTCTTTTCTTGTTCGTTTATATTTGAACGCTTTAAAGTCCCATTGCTTGAGCAACTGTTTGGATGTCTGGATCTAAGTTAGTATGAAACGAAGCATCATTGTTATTAATAGCGCAATCTGGATCTTTTAGACCATTACCTGTAAGTACACATACGATTTTTGAGTTTTCGGGAACTTCAGCTTTACGTTTTAATAGTCCAGCTATTGAAGCTGCGCTTGCTGGTTCACAAAAAATACCTTCTTCCTGCCCAAGGATCTTATAGGCTTCGATGATTTCACTGTCAGTCACATCAAGGAATTCCCCATTACCACTTGATTTTATAGCCATTGCCTTTTCTCTATTTACTGGATTTCCTATTCTTATTGCAGTGGCGATAGTATCTGGTTCTTTCACAGTAGTATTGAATACTAATGGTGCAGATCCACTTGCTTGAAAACCCATCATTTTTGGTAAATTTTGACAATTACCTGCTTTTTTGTATTCCTGAAAACCCATCCAATAGGCTGTGATATTACCTGCATTTCCCATTGGGATACACAGCCAGTCAGGTGCTTCACCTAGTGCATCTACAATTTCAAAAGCTGCTGTCTTTTGACCTTCAAGTCGATACGGGTTAACTGAATTTACCAAAGTTATTGGATACTTCTTGGCAATTTCTTGAACTATATCTAAAGCGCGATCAAAGTTACCTCGTATAGCTAAAACCTCAGCTCCGTAAACTAATGCTTGAGCTAATTTGCCTTGCGCTACGTAGCCATCAGGTATCAATACAAAAGCTCGCATTCCACCACGTAGTGCATAGGCAGAGGCAGAAGCCGAAGTGTTCCCTGTACTTGCGCATATGACTGCTTCACAGCCAGCTTCTTTTGCTTTGCTGATCGCCATGGTCATGCCGCGGTCTTTGAATGAACCGGTTGGGTTAAGCCCGTCATATTTCACATAGACCTTTACGCCTCGTCCAAGTCGCTCAGCAATCGAATTTACCGGTATCAAAGGGGTAGCCCCTTCTTTTAGCGTGATGACAGGTGTTGTTGAGCTAACTGGCAGCCATGATCGATATGCCTCGATGAGGCCTGGCCAATCCTGCATTACAGGGGGTTTCGCCATGGTTCGATGGAGGTTTCGGTGGATAGACAAAGACGGTTTGCTGATCTGAAAAAATCCAAGTCTTAAGGCTTGGTGTTATGTAGGTTTTCTAGAGGTGAATCGGCAAAGAATTTTACTAGTTCACTTACTGACTCAGCTTTTTCCATTATCCCAAACAATGCAGGCAGGTTTATAGCCATTGATTCGCTGGGATAGGCTTTCAGAAAGGAAATTGCATCTAGATTGCCTTTGCCTATTTGTAGACCATTAATTACTCCAGCTCTTAATGCTGGAATACTGACGGAACTTTCTGGCACTTTTAATGGATAGATGATTTTAGATACACGGCTGATGATTACATTACCTATTCTCGTGTCCATTAACCTACTGATGAGGCTTATAGGCAGTTTTACTTTTTGATTAAGTAGTTTTGATACGTCTTTAGGTTTTTGCTTGCTAAACTTTAGTGCATCTTTTAGTAGACCTCTTGCTATTCCGCTCTCTGCAAGGTATTCCAAATCGGATACTGAGATTGAGCGACGAAATGCACCACTAACCAAGCTCACCTCTTCTGCAGCATTAGCTATTGGAGGTATCAAGCAAGAGTTCACCCCCAAAGCTATAGAGATTGCCAGAAGCGATCGGCAGCAATTGTTTTGTGATCGATTCATCAATAAACTCTTTCCACTCAATTTAGGCTGAAACGCCTGCTGTCAGCTTTACTAGACGGACAACTCCGCGTTCGGCCAGGCCTTGAGCCACTTTCAAGCCCATTTTGTGGGTGTCAGGCTCTCGTATTAGTCGTGGTAAGCGGCTGATTACTAGTTCAGCTTTGAAGCCTGGCAGATTTTGCATAACACGTATCAGTTGTCGAATTGGCTCCAAGTCAAGTAGTTCAGCATCATCTGAATTCTCTTTGGTTTTAGATGTAATGCCTTTTAGTGGATATTGCAGAGGCTTTGGTAGGTTGCTACTTATTTTTTGTAATGTCTGCCAACTAAAGGCATCAAGACGCTTGATTACTGCCTCTACGAGTTGTTCTCGTAAAATACCGCCATTGATTGAGAATAGAAAGTCAAGCACCTGATCTAGCAGGCTTTCCAGGTCTAAGTGGGCTTGACTGGCAGCACTGGCGACAAGGTTCTCTAAGCGACTCCAGCTGAATATATCTCCGTCGAATAACATTTCTTTGAGACTTTGACGTAATTGAGGATCTTTGTCTTCCATCAGACGCTGAGCAAAATATGGATATGCTGCGCCTAGAATCTTAAAATCTGGGTCCACACTTAACGCTATACCTTCAAGTGTTATAAGTGAGCGAATAATTAACGCGTAATATGGCGGAACTTTGAAAGGAAATTTATACATCACACCAGATAGATCATCAGTGACACTTTTAAAGTCCATTCGACTCACACCCATTTCAATAGCTTGACCAAAGACATTCTCAAATGCGGGTATTATAGGTTCAAGGTTAACATCTTCTGCCAGAAATCCGAGTTGAACAAAGTCCCGTGACAACTTGCTGAAGTTACGGTTTACGAGATGAACTACAGCTTGAATTAGTCCTGTCCGTGATTCCCTGCTTACTTCGCTCATCATTCCAAAATCTAGATAGCACAGTCGTCCATCGGGCAGTGCTAGTAGGTTGCCTGGGTGTGGGTCGGCGTGAAAAAAACCATGTTCCAGTAGTTGCTGCAAGCTGCAGTTAACTCCAATTTCAACCATTTCATTGGGATCTATTCCTAGTCGTTTTACTGAGTCAAGATTGGTGAGTTTTACTCCATCAAACCATTCCATAGTTAGCACTCGACGGCTAGTAGCTTCTCGATAGATTTGTGGCACTGCTATTCGTTTATTGTGAGTGTGAAGTATGCGGAACTGTTCTGCATTGCTGGCTTCATTGATGTAATCCATCTCTTCAAATACACGTCGCCCTAATTCATCAATAAGGGCGACTAGATCACTGCGTATTAATCTCACATTGCTTTTTAGCCAGCCAGCAATATTACGCACGATATAGAGATCAAGGGTGATTTGTTCGCGAAGTCCAGGTCGCTGCACTTTGACAGCCACTTTTTGTCCCCCTTTAAGCACACCCTTATGTACTTGACCTAGTGATGCTGCAGAGATGGGTTCTTTTTCTAGTTGCTCGTATATTTCTTCTATAGGTGCTTCAAGGTCTTCTTCAATGCAGGCCATAGCTAAATCACTGTCGAAGCCCGGTAATTGATCTTGTAGTTGGGAAAGCTCTTCTAGTAGCACCGGTGGCACTATGTCCGGCCTGCTTGAGAGTGCTTGACCTGCCTTGATGAATGCTGGCCCCAGATCTACCAATAATTCGGTGAATTCACGTGCTCTCGAATGAGCACGGCCAGGCTGGTTAAGTAAGCCAAAAAGCTTGTCTAGAGCCAGGCCGATCAGAAACAGCCCAATTGGCACAAGGGTTTGCCACAGCCGGCGTAATAGGCGCTGTGGATGTCCGCTATAGATCTTGGTAATAGCTGCAGGGTCGTATTCATTGAGACCTGCTGCCTCAATGAAATCCCCAAGTTCTTCGTCCATTAAGAGTCGGAGATCACCCCCCTTCTAAACGACTCTGACAGCCGCTACGGTCAGCCGACAACCGGGAGCGTTCGTGTTAATCGGTTTACGACTTCAGAATATTGCTTTGATCGATGCTCTGGAATTGAGTTTTGATCGTGGTTTTACGGTGCTTACTGGTGAAACAGGCGCAGGTAAATCGATTTTGCTTGATGCCCTTGATGCTCTTTTAGGAGGTGCTCAAGGAACCTCTGGAGTTCGTTTGCTTAGCGTTGGTGTTGATCGCGCTCAGATTGAGGCAAGTTTTGCCCTTAATCCTGCTGTTGAATTTTGGCTCAAGGAGCAGGAGTTTGATTTAGAGGAATCCGAGCTTGTTCTAAGTAGAGAGTGGCGCCGTCAGGACAATCGAGTTAGCAGTCGTTATCGCCTTAATGGGGTTGCGGTGAATCGGCAGCAAATGTTGGCTTTGCGTCCTCTGTTGATTGATCTCACTATGCAGGGTCAAACGCAGCAATTAGCGAGGCCGGGTCAGCAGCGTCGTTGGTTGGATTGCTTTGCTGGTGCAGCTTTGGAAAATCCTCTAGCGCATGCCAAGCAGAGTTGGCGTTCTTGGCAGCAGATTTCTTTGAAGTTTGAGCAAGCTCGAGCCAACTTTGAGCAATTGCAGCGTCAGCGTCAGGATCAGCAAATGTTGCTTGAGGAGCTTGAGCTTGCTCAGTTAGATGATCCTCATGAAGAGAAGAATCTTCACCAGGAGCAGGACCGATTAGTTCATGGAGTCAGGCTGCAAGAGGGTCTTGCAGTACTGATCGGTCGGTTGCAGCTAGGAGCTGATCAGGTGCCGTCTGTGTTGGAGCATCTTGCTGTTTGTGTTCATGAACTTCAAGCAATGGCTTTATTGGATTCATCTTTGGCGCTTCAACGGGATCAGTGTCTTGATTTAGAGGCTGGCTTGCAGGATTTGATGCATCAGCTTGAACAGTACGGCTCATATTTAGAGAGTGATCCTGAACGTCTTGCACAGTTGCAGGAACGGCTTGCATTTTTAAAGCGATTGCAGACACGTTTTGGCTTGGATTTATCGCAGTTGATAGCTCGAAGGGAAGATTTACGGAATCATTTCGCCACTGGTGGGGCAGAAGCGGACTTAGAGAAGATTCAGCAAGATGAAGAAAAAGCTCGCAAGCTTAGAGATCGAGCAAATCAGTCCCTAACAGCTTTGCGGAAAAAGATGGCGAGTCAGTTGGAGCAGACCTTGATGAGATATTTGCAGCCTATGGGTCTGGCTAATGTGCGCTTTGAGGTCCAGTTAAACCCTGCTTTGCCTAGTGAGCACGGTGCGGATGCAGTTCAATTTCTTTTTTCAGCTAATCCTGGTCAGCCTTTAGTTCCTCTTGCTGAAGTTGCATCGGGAGGTGAGATGTCTCGTTTTTTGTTGGCTCTTAAAACCACCCTCTCGGCAGTGGATGGCACTAGCACCTTGTTGTTTGATGAGATTGACGCTGGTGTAAGTGGTCGGGTGAGTGGGACGATTGCAAGTCTGCTTAAGGATTTATCTATTCACCGACAAGTCTTTTGCGTCACTCATCAACCGCTGGTAGCAGCAGCGGCAGACCATCATTTCTGTGTTAGCAAGTTAGTTGAGCAGGGAGTGACACGATCGCGAGTGTCCCATCTGCGGGACACTCAGGCTCGAATGCAGGAATTAGCAGATTTAGCTGGTGGTGACTCAGCAGAGGCTCGAGCCTATGCAGCTGGATTGCTGGACCAACAAGCTGCTTGATTGACTGCTGATCTTCATAGAATCATTTGTTGCTGATTTATGCCTCATGGGGCGAGATGCCGCCAAGGTCACAGGTCATCGCTTCAGTAAGCAGGTGAATCTCAGTGGAGGTTCATTGGAGGATGTAATAAGAGTGCGGGGTGCGCGGCAGCACAATCTTAAGAATGTCGACATCACTCTTCCACGTAACAAGCTGGTGGTGTTCACCGGAGTAAGTGGTAGCGGTAAGAGTTCTTTAGCCTTTGACACGATTTTTGCTGAGGGTCAACGTCGTTACGTTGAGAGCCTTTCTGCTTATGCACGTCAGTTTTTGGGTCAAGTTGATAAGCCTGATGTCGATGCCATTGAGGGGTTGTCACCAGCGATTTCTATTGATCAGAAATCGACTAGTCATAATCCCCGTTCAACCGTTGGCACCGTCACCGAAATTCAGGACTATTTGCGGTTGCTTTACGGACGAGCTGGAGAACCTCATTGTCCGCAATGTGATCGCCTAATTCGGCCTCAGACTATTGATGAAATGGTTGATCAGATTCTCACTTTGCCTGAAGGAACTCGTTATCAGTTAATGGCTCCATTGGTGCGGGGGAAGAAAGGTACACACGCAAAATTGATTAGTGGTCTTGCGGCTGAGGGATTTGCGAGGGTTCGGATTGATGCAGAGGTTAGAGAGCTTTCTGATAACATCGAATTGGATAAAAATCAAGCTCATAGTATTGAGGTAGTGGTTGATCGCCTGGTAGCTCGGGAAGGTATTCAGGAACGACTTACTGATTCTTTACGCACCGCTTTGATACGTGGCGATGGTCTTGCTTTGGTGGAAATTGTACCTAAATCTGATCAAGTTATTCCTGAAGGTTTTGAGCGTGAGCGACTTTATTCTGAGAACTTTGCATGTCCAGTACATGGAGCGGTGATTGAAGAACTTTCTCCCAGGTTGTTTTCATTTAATAGTCCTTATGGTGCTTGCCCTGATTGTCATGGTATCGGACATCTTCGTAAGTTCACTTTGGAAAGGGTTGTACCTGATCTCTCGCTGCCTGTATATGCCGCTGTTGCCCCTTGGAGTGATAAGGACAATAGTTATTATTTCTCATTACTTTATTCAGTTGGTGAGGCTTTTGGCTTTGAGATTAAAACTCCTTGGCAGGATTTAACGACAGATCAACAGCATATTTTGCTTTATGGTAGTAGTGAACCGATTCAGATTCAGGCTGATAGTCGCTATAGCAAGAGCACGGGTTATATGCGCCCTTTTGAGGGCATTCTGCCCATTTTGGAAAGACAATTACGTGATGCAAGTGGAGAGGCTGTTCGACAGAAGTTGGAGAAATTTCTTGAGTTGGTGCCATGTGGGAGTTGTGGTGGACAGCGATTGCGGCCAGAAGCGCTAGCTGTCAAGGTTGGTCCTTATCGGATTACAGAGCTCACGTCTATCAGCGTGGATAAGACCCTTGAGCGAATTGAAAAGTTGATGGGTGTTGGTGCAGCTGATGGATCTGAGCCGCTGCTTAGTTCACGGCAGATTCAGATTGGTGATTTGGTGTTGCGTGAGGTTCGCATGCGGCTTCGCTTTCTTCTTGATGTAGGCCTGGAATACCTCAGTTTGGATCGACCTGCCATGTCTTTATCTGGTGGTGAGGCCCAGAGAATTCGTTTGGCTACTCAGATAGGGGCTGGTCTTACTGGTGTGCTTTATGTGCTTGATGAACCAAGTATTGGTTTGCATCAGCGAGATAATGATCGTTTGTTGGCCACGTTGAAGCGTCTAAGGGATTTAGGTAATACTTTGGTGGTGGTGGAACATGATGAAGATACAATTCGTGCTGCTGATCATTTAGTGGATATTGGTCCAGGGGCAGGGGTGCATGGGGGCCATATTGTTGTTGAGGGATCTTTAGATGATCTACTTTCAGCTGAAGACTCATTGACGGGTGCTTATTTAAGTTGTCGTCGCTCTATTCCTACACCTAGTGAGCGCAGGGAAGGTGTTAGCAGAAGACTTCGCTTAATTGATTGTGATCGGAACAATCTTAAAAACCTTACAGTAGAGTTTCCTCTCGGTCGGCTTGTTGCTGTTACAGGAGTAAGTGGTAGTGGTAAGAGCACATTGGTTAATGAGTTGCTACATCCTGCCTTGGATCACAATTTAGGCCTAAAGGTGCCTTTCCCTAAAGGTTTGGGAGATTTGCAAGGCATTAATGCTATCGACAAGGTGATAGTGATAGATCAATCACCTATCGGTCGTACACCGCGTTCTAATCCTGCTACTTATACCGGTGCTTTTGATCCGATTCGCCAGGTTTTCGCAGCTTCTGTTGAAGCTAAGGCCCGAGGTTATCAAGTTGGTCAGTTTAGTTTTAATGTCAAGGGTGGTCGCTGTGAAGCATGCCGTGGCCAAGGGGTAAATGTGATTGAAATGAATTTTTTGCCTGATGTATATGTTCAGTGTGATGTTTGTAAAGGTGCTCGATTTAATCGGGAGACCTTACAGGTCACTTACAAAGGTCACACTATTGCAGATGTTTTACAGATGACAGTTGAGCAGGCTGCTGAGGTTTTTTCTGCTATTCCTCAGGCTGCTGATCGCTTGCGTACGCTGGTTGATGTTGGACTTGGTTATGTCAAGTTGGGCCAGCCAGCCCCCACACTTTCAGGCGGTGAGGCTCAACGAGTGAAGCTTGCTACTGAGCTATCAAAGCGAGCTACAGGAAAAACGCTTTATTTAATTGATGAACCAACTACTGGTTTAAGTTTTTATGATGTGCATAAGTTAATGGATGTTATGCAGCGTCTAGTAGATAAAGGTAATTCAATCATCGTTATTGAGCATAATCTAGATGTGATTCGCTGTTCTGATTGGATTATTGATCTTGGTCCTGAAGGTGGCGATTGTGGTGGCGAGATTGTGGTAATGGGTACGCCAGAAGAGGTTGCATCTCATCAAACTAGCTATACGGGGCATTATTTGAAGAAGGTGCTTACGAAGCATCCACCTGAGACTATTTCTATCGCAGCTTGATTATGCGTTTCAATTCACGCCTTTGGTTATCTGCAATTTGTTTTGGGGTTGCATTTGGACTGGCTTCAAGGCCTGTGGTTGCTCTTGAACGCTTAGTGTTTAATTTGCCAGAGTTTCAGAGTCAGATTGATGTTGAGCTTGGCGATGCTCAGAGTGCAGATGATCTCGTTAAGGACAATCCTGATTTCCTGGAATTAGATCGTGCCACTGATGGTGCTTTTCTGCATTATCTCGAGGCGGTGTTTAATGCTCCACTATCAGTGCAGATTGAGAATGTTGTTAAGGAGTCTGTAGGACAGCCTCTTTTAGAGCAGGCTCTTATGGCCCTGTCGAAAGTGGTGCAAGTTGAAGGGCTGAATCAAGACAATAGTGGAAGGATGTTGTATGAGGCGCTCTCGCGAGCTTCCAAAAGTGGTCAGCCGACTGTTCTGGGTTTGTTGCGACAAATTCCTGGAGAATCTGCATCTATCAATTTTTCGATGCTGGTTGACTACATTGCACGCCTTCAGCGCAATCAGTTGCAAGCAAATTTGCTTGTAGCTAAAGAGGCTTCTGTTCAGATTGAACCTGAATTACGCCAGCCACTTTCAGGATCTTGGACGCGTAGGCAAGTTGCTTTTCAAGCTTCTCATCGCCCTAAACCGATTCAGGTAGTGGTGATTCAACCCAAGGCTTCTGCCAATGGCCGCTTGGTAGTGATTTCACATGGGCTTTGGGAATCTCCGAACGATCTTCAAGGGTGGGCTGAATATCTTTCTGTTAATGGCTATACGGTGTTACTCCCAGAGCATCAAG
>CAJWUF010000022.1 GCA_913047395.1 uncultured cyanobacterium | reverse complement strand
TTTATGGGGCCATAGCTCAGCTGGTAGAGCACCTGCATGGCATGCAGGGGGTCAGCGGTTCGAATCCGCTTGGCTCCATTCACTTTTCCCAGGTAAAGCTGCGTATTTAAAATTGGTCTAAATTGCTTGAGTTAAATATCTTCAAAGGCCTAATCAGTTATTGCAGTTATGGTCAGGCGCTAGGAATGAGTATTGACTTCAAGACTAAGTTTGTGACATCAGTGATAACACTAAAAAGGATTTAGCATCACTGAATTTCCTGCAATGATAAGTTCTGCAGAGTTAAACTCTCTTATCGTGAAGAAGTGATTAGTGGTTTTGATGACAATGAGGATTTTCCTTTTCTGCTTTTTTGTGTAACAGCTAGCTAGGATATATTCTGTGTTGGTAGTTTATAGTGATGAATTCAACCGTTGGCAGTTGCATTAACGCGATAGTGAGTCAATTGCCTCAGCCCCATTCTTATACTACTGAGCAGCGGGTATAAAGACCTATGTGACCATTGATTTATCTAACCAGTTGTCAACCTTTAAAGGCATAATGCTGACGCCAGATTAAGCTTAAGGAAATGACGGAAATCTGCAATGTTCGCCGAGTTCAAAACACTTTTTCAGCTTAGCCAAGAGGGATATTTTACAGACCTGCTTGATTCATTTAGACAGTACCTTGATATTCCTGTTAATACTCTAACTAGCAGTACAATTAATAGTCAGATAATCATTGGGATCGTTGCAATTGTAATTCTTAGCCTTATAATCTTGCCCTTTGGAGCAACGGAAGCTTCGATAAAGGCTTGTCAGCTAAGTACAGACAAAAAACTTGTTAAGGTAGGAGGCTCTTTAATAGTTGTGCTTGCTTCCGTTAGCGCCATTCTATATCTTGAAGTTTTGAAGCTATATGGTGGACTTGTTAGTAGCTAAATGATTGCAAATACATCCTCTTTATATCTGTGAAATAGACGATAGTTTGTGATTACAGTATCGTCATTGCTATCATCAGTGCCTTTTAGAGGTATTTCTTATATGATGAATATATGAAATAACTTGTGAATCTCATTGCTCTCCTTTGAGCTAGGAGGTCTTTCATATGGTTTGTGTGTGCGTAGCAGATCGAGTCTCCTTAGCGTGTGAAAAACAATACACTAGGCAAGGTTCTTTAGCACGATTTGCTGAGGATTATCCCAGTATACTCAATTGTACTTCAATAGATTTAGCCGCTGTATGTGAAATTGCCAGTTATCTCTACTGCGCCTTGGCCAGCGTAAAGGGGGCAATGCCATCTAAGCTTCAGATTCAGGTAATTAGCTAGATGAGCTTGCAATCTCAATATTGATGATTGTAGTGATAGCGATTGCGACCAACGGATTTGCACTCTTGTGGAGACAGCTCACCACCTCCGCCACAAGCTCTATTCAGCACTTCTTCTCGCTTTTCTGGGGTGAATGCCTTTTTGTCTTCTAAAAACTGGCGCATTCTGGGTGTGATTAGCCCTTCTTGCTCAAGCGACTCAAGGCTCTGTGCGAAGACGGTAACTGGCATGGTGATTAGTGTTAGCAAGATCAGTGTGCTGGTTCTAGCAACTTGAGCAAGTTTGTTCATCTCTAAATTCAAGGCTGACTTTCTAGAACTTACTTCTATTTAGCCAAGAAAGCCTTTATGAGTCAGTTGAACAAATGAAGCTTCTTTCTTATTTGGTTAACATCTAGTCAATTGCCAGTAGATTTTGCATGTCTAAATCAAATGCTCTTGTGAATAGATCACTAAAAGCTGTGATGCCAATCATGCTATTTATCTTAGAGCTCAGTGAGATTAGCTGAGAAGTTGGTTAGAGCCCTGATTTATTTCAGGGCTATTCCTTTGATCTGAGCTGTTGTGAGATAGATCACAGATGTGATTGCTTTAGATCAATGCTTTGGCTGCTGGAAAAAAGCAATGGTATGTGCATCGGAGGCAATTAAGCCTTCGCTATTACACACACATCCAACTTCAAAAAACATGACTACCCTAAACAACTACTACATCACTGAACAGCACGATCAAGAGCTGACATTTGATGAACTTCAAGCAATCAATGCAGCAGCCCCTTCTGACGATGTTATGGCTGTAGGCTCGACAATGGTAACTTGCGGTGCAGGCCTGCTTAAAGGTGGTGCTGCAATTGGATTCACGGGCCCTGTGGGAGGGTTCGTTGCAGGCCTTGGAGCTGTGTCCTTTCTCGGCGGAATGGCAACAACTTTTGTTGGCTTCGGGATGAAATTATTTGGCGGCTGAATAATTGACACTTCATTAACGGCCCCGTTTAATAGCGGTGCCGTTAATGGCTTAGAGCCGTTGATCGATCCTCGCGTAAACTGCGATCGCACTACTATAGTTTGCTAGAAGTTGAGTAATAATTAGTGAGAAATCATTTACAAACCTAGACAGAGAAAAGTGGAATGTTTCAACTAAAGCATCCATTTTTGGATTGATTGGTTGTCGATATTTTTTCTTGCCGCTTGCTCCTCCTTGGGTAAGTGGATTGATTCAAGACTGCCAAGCAACAACAGCATTCGCACAGGCCCCTGGTACGCATGTACTATAATTTTGAAATCGATCTCGGATTCACCATGACTGCCAGTGCGCCAATTCCCAATAACCCTGCTACAGGAAGAGTCTGGACTCGTAATGAATTGATTGCTGCGCTGGAGGTTGAGCGCAACAAAAACTCGAGCCAAGCAAATGGAATTATTTCTTGGTCAGAGCAGTTGTCAAACGTAAAAGCTCGCTGGAAGATCCATCTCAAGGAGTGGGTAATCTTGAGTCATCAGCTCCACGAGTTGGGACGCGAATGTCGTGCCTTTGTGAAGAGCCATTGGTTGACAGCAAGTGGTGCAGTGTTCCTTTTACGAGAATTAGTTGATCTCACCTGGCAGGCGGACAGCCAAGGGCCAGTCAAACCAACGCTGAACTAACACGCTCTGGAGCTAGCAATAGCCTTAAATGCTGTGCCAGTTCAGTTTCAGGCCTGGCCTTGATGGTTGATTCCAGCTGAGCTGTCATAATGCATTTGTGAGGAGCTGAGATCCTCCGAGCAGTGGAAACAAGGAAACACGCGCTCACGATCTCCATAAAGCCCGCCTTTGGCGGGTTTTTTTATATGCGCTAATGCGGTTGATAGCTACAGATCGCCATAGATGCATACGAGTCATGTAAGTGATGCTTTGAGTGATCTGCTTTTCTAGGGTCTTGTCACCATCAACTTTCTAAAAGCATCTAGGCATTGGGTAGGTGTCCTTCTTTCATCCATATTTCTTCTAGCGTTTCCTTTGCACCTCTTTGATCCATTAGCTCTTCAAGTTCCTGTAGCTCTTGAACCGTTTCCTCAATCTGCTGCTCTATCAGAGGTTCTGGCAGAGGGTCTGGTTCTTGATCCCAAGTTGTTGGGTTGGCTAGTACCTCAGGTAAAACAGCTTTTAAAGCAAACTTGATGTCCGATGGCAGCAGCCCTGCTCTTAGTTGTTTCTTGATCAGAGATCTAAGTGAATCGCGCGCCTCACTAAGGAATATCTCTACTGGGTCTTTTGATGGCGACACGATTACAAAGAAACTGTTCTTGTCTGCAGTATCGCTACAACAGCTCAATCATCAACTTCTGGTGCCTTGCTTTCTTAATAGGAGGTTGAGTAGCTAGAGCCCAGGCACTTGTGAGATACCTAGAAGATTCCCTGTCCTCAATCAAGTTTCAGGAAGCGCGCGCGTCTTCGTTTCAGTTGGTGTGCCGTCAACCGCCGGCTTTACCTTCACTTGTCACCAAAGGAGCACGATCTGATTGAGCAACGAGCTCAATAAGCAATGCACACGCCTGATTTACTTATGGCGCAGGATCAATTTGGCCATTGAATTCAGCAAAACTGAGCTGTCCTCTACCGGATTCACCAACCATGCGTGACCTACTCCTTTAGTGCGGTGGCGCTTTGAGGCGTCACCGGCATGTCCAATTACCTGCATGCAAATCTCTGCCATCGTGGGATGTTCAATCAACTACTGCCAGTTGTGCTGGAGCTTGCAGTAAGTAGGGGATCAGGCGTTGAGTCTGCTTGGCTCTACTTCAAAATCCCTGTTCAGCCCTGGGGCTTTTAGCCTTTGAGGTTCACTTTTTATGCTCTTTGCTGCAGCCATTTGTGCCAAGTCTGTGCCCAATGGCCAACAGAGGAAGTCAGGGTTCAATGATTGATTTTGATTTACTTCTCTAATTCCTTGCTAGTAATTCGGTAGTGATCAGCAGTGGTGAAGAAAAATGGATGATGCTTTTGCCAGGGAGGTCACCATTCGCTCCCTATTGAAGTCAAAGGGATATGAGTTTGACCAAGACAATCAGTGGTGGGTTCGAGAGTGGACGACTAATGGTGGCCAGGAAAGGGTATTAGAAGTAGCCGCAAAAACTGATGATGGTGAATGGAACAAATTGATGATGACACCTGATGGGTTCGTGTTTTCTGCAGAGACAATCGGAGAAGGCATTGATTGACTTGGTCCCCAGCGAAGCCTTTATGGCTTTCTTTGACTGGACTGATAGAGCGCCTATTTCTTTAGTTCCAGGCTCTTTTCAATGCGACTCATAAGCCTTTCCTCTCTAGCAGGCGATCCTTTTTAGGCAAGATCATATTTAGAAGCTTCTAAAGCTGCTCTTTGTGAGCGCGCGTTTTCAGGCTTTTCACTGCAGAACTCAGTTCTCAAAAGTTAGAACTGCAGAAGCAGCTGCTCCTTCTCGCTGATCCTTATACAAACTAAGAGAAAAGCCCCTGGTTGACTGGCGGGGGGCTGTGCATTGCAAAAGGCCGGCTAATCCCCATCACCCGACCAACTTGACATTACTGACTGTTTTGCTATCTGTCATGCGCAGAAACACTACTTATAAGGTATCGCGCTTACTGTCCTTGTTTAGAGGCGCTACCTATGGGGGGTTGCAATTAGAAGCATTGTCTCGTAGAAATAAATATCCCCATCACCTAGGCCCATCGTGAAATGCGAGGGTCTTTTTTTTGGACTTTGCTGGACTGTGTTCTAGTACCTGTGATCGGCCTGAGCATGGCCCTCTATTGAGGCCACTACAGGTGTCCTAGTTAGCCTGTGCAGCAAGTTCAGGCCATGAAAAGACTTGAGAGCACCGTTCCATTGATGTTGATCCCTTATGCAATTTTGTACTGCCCAAGCTTCCTTTCGATATGAGCATCAGCGGCGAGGTCCCTCTTGAAAACGGTGGGCTGATCAAAAAATCGGTCACCTCCTTGGGCAATAGGTTCCCTGAACAGAGGCAGCTCCCTTAATCTCTTAGCTTGGAACGTCAGAGAAGGATGCCTAGAAAACGGCGCAAGCTCAGCAAGGAGATGGAGGCAGATATCGCTGCCGCTCAGCGCAAGGTGGAGCTGGTAATGGCGATGATCCATGACATAGCTGATGAGGATACCCAGGGCGAATATTTGGCCGGCTTTGGTCAGATCAGCGCTGTGGCTGCTCATCTTGCAGAGAGCTATCAACTAAATGGTTTTTGCGAAGAGACAGAAGGGGCCTTGGCCCTTTATAGGGGGCTCTTGGAACGCTTTGAGGAGGAATACGAGCTCTGAGCTCCTGCTCCTCCTCCATGAATTGTTTTTCAGATACACCGCGATAGCAACAGCTGCTGGGGTTTCAGAGCCGTTTGGGCCAAGTTCAACAGGAGAGCTAAGAGTGCCAAAGGCGCTGATCTAGTTAGGCAAACTAGTGATAACGAAAAACACAGTTCAGAACTCTTCTCAATGAAATCCATCTAAAAGAAGCAATAGGAGAAATCCTGATAACAGTTTCAGTTAACTATTGATGTCCTCGACACCCGAAAGCCAAGCTGAACAAATTGAGAGTGTCACGCTCACTCCAAGTATTCGCTTGCCCTTGCTGGTCTACGTTCTTGGGCTAGCCATACTGCCTTTGCCTCTACATCCTTGGTTGACCATGGTGTTATGCGGATTCGGTGTTTTTTTGCTATTGCAGGCTTATCTGCTACGCCTGGAGTTGACTGATAATGATTTTGTTATCTGGCGATCAGGCAAAGAAATCCGACGATTTCCCTTTGCAAACTGGCTTGCATGGAGAATGATCTTTCCAGGTATTCCTGGAATCCTGTTTTTCCGCGAAGTAAATAGTCCTCACTTTGTGCCGATTTTGTTTGATCCCGTCACGCTCCTTGAGCAGTTGCGTCTGCGTGTTGGCCACCTCGAACTGCCGAAAGAAACGAAACTAGAAAACTCTCAAGAGTGAAACCACCGTGTTTACATATGCTCCTTCATTTTTTCAATGCCTAGCCATGACAAGATGAAACTGCAAACACCTTTATTGGGCAAATATTCATCAATTCCGTTGTTCATATATGACGGTGGCTGTCCGTTTTGTCGTCATTTTGCCGAGTTGAGTGAATTACGCAGCGGTATAAAGGGTTTACGAATATACGATGGACGAGTGGATAAAACTTTGCGAGATGATTTGAGGTCTAGAGGCTTATCTTTCAGTGAAGGAGCAGTCCTGGTAGTAGATGATGAGGCTTTCCATGGAGCAGAGGCTATTCAATGGCTTTGCACTCATATGAATCCATCAGCTCAATTGCTTCATGTACTTAAGCCCCTGATGTCTACACCTTTGCGATCAAGGTTGATATACCCCTTCCTGAGGTTGGCAAGGCTAATAGCACTTGCTTGCAGGAAGTTGGCGTTGGACCCAGATTAGTCAATGAAAATAGTATTGATTGGCTCGCCTTAAAATACTCTGGCTGTCGAATATATACTTGATTTGACTGCCATTACAAGCAATTTCTCTTCATAAGATGAGATCAGATTGCCATCAACTGTAAGAGCTCCTGATTTGAAGGAAGAAATCATTATTGATAAATTGTTTGCAAACACGCCAACTGGTTTCAACAATTTATAGGGCAGATCTTGAGAGATGTATGCATTAAATTGTGATCAAGAAACCTTGGCTAGAATTTCAAAGTGATCCTTTCTCCAGCTGGTGTCTGATAAACCTTTTCAGTCACCTCTCCTTTGTTGACAATAATTGTGACAACCCTTGAGCCCTCGGGGATCTCTGTGCCCCTTTCAATGTCTTCACTTGCCTGAGCTTCTGGTTCAACCACCGAATTAACTGAAAGATCTTTGACTGGCTCTTTAGACATTAGCGGAAATGAATTTATCTAAGTCTAGCTGCAGGCTGCGCAGTAACAGCTTAAGTGAAGTATAATGATTTAAGCTTATCAGTCTTATGGAATGAGAGGCTTGTTGGGGAGCGTCGCTATTTACTGATTTGTGCAGAATGTGAGCAATAAGTAGTGCTAGTAATTGTTGCTTTCATCATCTTTAGTCCTTTCAGGTTTGGCATATTAAATACTTTGGATACTTTTTGGTCAATATTTGATTGGCTTTAATCTATAAAGTGCTTAGTTAGCTATTTGGCTGAGTATGCTTTTCTGTAATACATTTCTCTTGATCCTGCTGCATTGTTTTTTGATGACTTTTAATGCATTTTGATCTGGTCTACATAGAGGGGCTCTTAATTGCCTCGCCAGATTCGGCAATTAAGAGCCAGTTAAATTGTTTGGCCTCTAAAGCTGTAGGGAGTTTAGAAGCTGCTAAATGTGCTGATGTTGGGGCTTTGCCATGATAAATCATGTATGAAGTAGTCTTAATAGTAGCTGCCTGCCGCAAACTTATAATCCATTGCGGAGTGATTACTGGAGGAAGTTCATGCCGGGAATGCATCTTGATTTGCTGCTTTAGGTAATTAGAGTAAGCGTTAATAGATTCTTGCTTTTGTAATCTATTTGATTCGACCTTTCAGTTCAAAACCCTCCAAGTCGGATGCCGGCACCCACTACCACGAATGCGATTGCCACTATGGTGATGCTCCTGATGTGCCAAGCCAAGTCCGTAAGATTGTCGTCAGTGAGATTTGGTATCAGTCTTAGTCGAGCATCAAGGGCGAGAGCAGTGGTGATGGCAAGTAAGAGCAGTTTGGTTGTTAGCAGCGCATTTATAGGTGTTTGGAAGGTAAACAGCCCGCTCCAGCTAGGTAGATAAATCCATGCCATCCATAGGCCGGAGATCACTTGTATTACCAGTGCAGGTAGAGCGAGCGGCTCGAATGTCTCTTCGAAATCGCTGATCTGCTGGGCACTTCGCTCTTTGATTGCTTTTGGCAATACCCTTAAGCTCAAGAGCAAGTGGCCGCCAGTCCAGATCGTTGCCGCCAATATATGGATCGTAATCAGCAATGGGAGCAGCATTGATTTTGCGCATAGTTTTGTTCCCATCATCGCCTCATCGATCAAGATCTTTGTATGCAGGCTCTGGAATTTTGTTGTGAAATAAAGGTAGTTAGCTGTTTTGTCGTTACGAATATTGATTCACTAGAGAGAGATGAAGCTCATAAATAAATTCGCTGGTTTGTCAGCAGTGGCTTTAATCATTTATCTAAAAATCGAATCTATTACATTGCTAAATCTAAGCTTCAATTAGCTTCTTCTGCTCTTAGCTCTTTAATCGGCAACGTTCCTGGCGACTTAGCCATAGCAAGATCATCACCAGGATCGGCGTTAACAGGTCTGTATACATGACTGTTCCGGCGTTTGAGGGAGCATGATTTGATTGGACAACTAGTGAATAAATATGCCCGAGCCCATCGGCGAAAAACCAGCTGACATAGGCAACCATTGAGGCCACTAAGTAGTCACGACGTCGAAACCAAAAACTACTAAGCCCAAGGATGCCAATGGTTAGGTTTGCATAAGCCACTTCATATTGGAATGGGCTATTTGGCCAACCGATTTGTTCGGCGATGAATTGGCCAAACACCAAATGCATTGTGAAACCATATAGCCCGTAGATACCCATTACCCAAAAGGCGATCCACAGCAGTGTTGCTTCCGACCAGCGTCCGACACTCCAGCAACGTCGAACCTGCAGGACACCGCATAACAACGCAATCAAAGCAGTCCAAAGATCTAGGTGGCCAAGGATCAAGCGGAATAAGTGATTCATCTGGTCGGTTTAGGCGAAGGGCTATTAGTTCAATATGTTCAAGAGGGTCTTTACTGGGACATAGCACTACTTGCCACTATTACGGCATTACCAGAATGAACACGAACTTGGGTTAATAGATCAGAGCTACATCAGTTTTTACACTTGGCGCGACTCTCTGCAGCTGCTTGATTTCAGAGCCAATCCCAATCGAGCCATTAGCCATTAGTGAGAGGGATCTGTTTTTAATTAATTTCCGTGGTGAAATGACGGAACGTGAAACTCAACTCTTTCTTATCTAGAAACGATGGACTTCATAACGCGGCACTCTTGTATCTAGGTGGATCTGTGTTCAGTCAGTATTGCTGGCGATCATTTTTAGCTGTTGAAGCACCTAAATACTAAGCCTCTGACCCTGGTTGGTGGGGGTGTTCACAAGATCTCTCTGATAGAAGATATCTTCTGGGAAAGCGAGGACGCTAAGCGATATGCAGCTAGCGCAGCGTGATGAGAAGAGGGCTTCGGGCAAGTTGAATTGAGGCCTTAGAAGAGACCTGGAAAAGTAGTTGGCCATGGGCATTGTCTTGCAACTCAAGCTGGCCGAGGAAGTCAGCTTTGCTGAGTTTTGGATGAAGCTGACTGATTAACTCATGGGCACCTGTTTGAGCTTGCTTGACTTTTGAGCTCAACGATCATCAGGCGACTGGTTGTTTCTTGTTGCACCTCTTGTCTTGCAAGGCTTCTTTTTTGATTAATGTCGTTAAGGTCCGAACCAGACGCATTGGAAGGGCATGGCTCTGCATAGCTCAACTTCCCGCTCCACTGATTTAGAGGAACAGGCTATTAGCGACACGGCTGATTCTTTAGTCACTCCCTTACCCAACGCAAAATTTCCAGCAGGTTCCCGTCCTGCACTTACGACATTCAATTTACTCAAACAGGAATTATTACTTGACGGCAACAGCAAGCAAAATTTAGCCACCTTTTGCCAGACCTATGAAAGTCCTCAGGTAGAGGAACTGATGGCACTAGCGGTTGATAAGAACCTGATTGACAAGGACGAATATCCACAGACAGCAGAGATTGAACGTCGTTGTATTTCGATGATGGCTGATTTATGGAATGCCCCTAACGATGCCGTTGGCTGCTCAACTATCGGCAGTAGTGAGGCCGCCATGCTTGGCGGCTTGGCGGCGAAGTGGCGCTGGCGAGATAGTCGTAAGGCAGCAGGCAAGTCGTTCGATCGCCCCAACATGGTTTGCGGCAGTGTGCAGGTCTGCTGGAAGAAGTTTGCTCGTTACTGGGACATTGAACTGCGGGAGGTGGAAATGACTGCAGGTGAGTTATGCATGAGCCCAGAAAGGATGTTGGAACAAGTGGATGAGAACACCATTGTTGTTGTGCCCACTTTGGGAGTTACCTATCACGGCCTGTATGAAGACGTGAACGCCATCAGCGAGGCTCTCGATGAGCTGCAGCACCGTAAAGGTCTCGATGTTCCAATCCATGTTGATGCCGCCAGCGGTGGCTTTCTCGCCCCCTTCTGTGCACCTGGCTTGGCCAAGTGGGATTTTCGTTTACCACGTGTGAAGTCGATTAATACTTCTGGCCATAAATTTGGATTAGCGCCTCTGGGTGTGGGTTGGGTGTTATGGCGCGAGTCCAGCGATCTACCTGAAGGATTGGTGTTCCATGTCAGTTATCTGGGTGGTGATATGCCTACTTTTCAGATCAATTTTTCACGTCCAGCAGGGCAAATTATCTCCCAGTACTACGACTTTGTTCGCCTGGGT
Source organism: uncultured cyanobacterium (assembly GCA_913047395.1). Taxonomy (GTDB): domain Bacteria; phylum Cyanobacteriota; class Cyanobacteriia; order PCC-6307; family Cyanobiaceae; genus Prochlorococcus. The sequence continues at coordinate 10,727 of CAJWUF010000022.1, read as the reverse complement.
AGGGATGGTTATAAAGCTATCCACGGAGCAAGCTATAGCAACGCCCAATACGTTGCTCGCGAGCTAGAGAAGCTGGGGTTGTTCGATTTGATAAACGACGGCAACCCAGCAGAGGGGATCCCCACAGTGGTCTGGACATTGCGCAGCGGTATAGAGCTTGGCTTTAACCTTTATGACTTGGCAGAGCGATTAAGAATGCGTGGCTGGCAGGTGCCGGCTTATCCATTTACAGGTGAGCTTGCTGATAAAGCATTTCAGCGGATTCTGGTAAAACGCGACTTCTCTCGTGAGATGGCTGATCTCTTGCTCATCGACATTCGTAACGCCATAACTCATTTTGAGAGCCATCCAATTAAGACCAGCCTCAGTGCTGCAGAAGCTGCGTCTTGTAATCATCTTGGATAGATCTCCTCAATTGCCCCATTTTGTAAGTGTGGACACCTCAGGCCCCATTTTTGGGACTGGGGTTTGAGGCGTTTGCATCCTCCATCTCTTCATTCTCATTCTTCATGCTCCTGGGGTATTACAGCTTGGTATCAAGATGTGCCTACTAACGATAGGCAGCATGGTCTAGGCAGATATTCAAACAGGAGGTTGTGGACGAGTCGTCGTCTAAGAAAGGGCCTTGGCCCTTTGAAACATGGCTATTTTCGAGCCTTGTATTTAAGACATATGCTGCAGGCATTGCTACACAGCAAGAATATTCATCGCCTTGAGGTGCGTACAGCAGTTGCGTTCATCCTTGGTCCACTGTTGTTTGTCATTGGCAGTGTCTTGCAGATGAGCAGACTTGCCTCAGGGGCTGTGCTATTGGCAGTTGGCTCTGTTCTCTTTACGGCAGGAGGTTGGTTCCAGCTGCAGCAAGCCTTGCTAGCAGCCCGTAATTTGCTGAAAGACACGCACCGCTGGAGATGGTGTGGTATTTGGTGTGCTTTAACGCAGAGCATTGGCACCGTTCTTTTTAACGTGGAAACCTTCTCAGCCTGGGGGCTACCTAAATTGAATGGAGCACCATGGCTACTTCTAGATGTCGCTCCCAACATTCTCGGCTCCCTGATGTTTCTCGTTTCGGCGATCTATGGGTTGTTGGAAGTTGGGCATGGCCGTTTGTTTGTCCTACAGCCGCGCCATCTCGGTTGGTGGGTTGCTGTTGTGAATGCGCTTGGATGTGTTTTGTTTATGCAGGCAGCTATCGCCGCCTTACCAGTGGATGTAGCTGAAGCTGCTGTGTTAGATCCTCGAGTAGCACTCCGCGCCACCCTGTTGGGAGCATTGGCTTTTACTGCGGTTGGTGTACTCAGTCTGGCCGAGTGTAGTGAGGATGAGATTCAATCCTGAAGGTGCATTTGAGGTGCACAAAATCACCCATAAAAGGTGATATACCTCTAGTGAGAATTGACAATGCTTGTTTTACGACACAGGGAAATAACTGCTAGCTGCAATGTAAAAGTGTTTTTGCTGTGCAGTGACATGAGTCTTTTCATTTGTAAGGCCTCCTTTAAGAGGAGGCATGTTCCCTAGTAAGTATTGATTGAAAGCTTCAAAATGGTCTTTTTAAAATGGTCTTCGTGAAAAGATACTCATCTGCACAACGCCTACACTTTGAGGAATGGGGTTGGCTCCCCAGGGGATGGCCGACATCGAATACACGTAGAGGCCGGCCGGTGGATTCTTTCTGACATTAAAGACCACCGTCACCTTGGCTCCAGGAGCCACAGGTTCACCGAAGCTGATAGCTATTGAACGGTTGCCATCCTTGAAACTGGCTGATACCGGCACAGCTTCCCCAAAGTGACGTGGCACTCCTAAGAATGCTTTCGGTTGAATGGGGCCGTAATAGAAGGCAGGCTGAACCCCGCGAATCTGTCTCAAGCTGATTCCACCAAGGCCAGCGTCGGCGCCTTGTGGTAGCTCGATCACAAAATAAAACTTTGCGCCACCTGCAAATGCATAGCTGCTGTAGTTGATCAGCTTGGCCTTAGTAGGCACTGCCACAAAAGAGGCCCGACCATTGATTTCAATCGCCAGCGCCTGGCTTGGTGTTAGCAAAAGTGCAGCAGCAAGTGCTGGGAAAAACAGCTGCATCACATCGTCAGAAAAGGTACTGGATTCTGATCGAAGCGATTGTGAATCGAAAGTGGTGGGCCAAGTTCCGCTCCATCTAATTGAGCGGTCTGTTCAAGGGCTTGGCGTAGTCGCCGGGCTGCTATCAGTGGCATATCTCGGGGAACCGAGATTCGATCCCTGAGGTAGCGCAATCCAGGCGCACTATCTGTATCTGGCATACAAGCGGCCCCTAAAAACATTCGAGTCAGGGTGGCTCTTAAGGGTTGATCAAACCTCAAAGGCCCTAGGGGGTTTAATTCCAGGAGTCGTTGGCGATGCTTCAGCACTCTTGTTAGCGCAAGCAACTCGGGTTGCGGCTCTGAATCATTAGTAGTGGTCCAAGAAGTTTCCAGGTCTGCAAGGCCTTCACCATTATCAACAGCTTCTGCCAGCTCTTGTTGTTTTTGGTTAGGTGCAACCCAGCATCCCCCCATTTGGGGGGGTAAGTCGTGCGCATGGGTATGGATATCCCCTTGTGTGCCTCGATATACATCCAGTTTTTCAAGGGCCTTAAACCACTCATTGATGGCGGGATGTTCTTCCCGGAGTCTGAATCCTTTGTAATAGGCCAGTGAGGCATTCATCCTTTCTAAGTAGGGGATGAACACCACATCGGCGCTGCCTGGAGGTGAACTGTTTGGTGTATTGCTAGTTGGATCCAGCCATGGCCCCTCTTCCACTTTTAGCTGTTGTTCCATCATCCGGGCTATGACCTGGAATTGTTCTTTGCATGCCTGCTCCTGCTTAAGACTCAGACCAGGTGTACAAAGCCATTGACACCAGGCTCTAAAGAGTTGCCGTTCTAGATGTCTCAATTTGAGCGTGTGTGGTTGCTCCAATCGATTACCTAAAGGTCCAAAGGCATGTTCCAAGGCCAGCAGGATCTGATCACTTTCTGTGATCAAGCGACCATCAAGCTCCAGGGCAGGAAGCATGCCCGATGGCACTTTATTGAGGAACCATGCTTCCTTTTTCCCGTAGCAGCGCATGGTTACTTTGCTGATTCGATATGGGATTTGCTTCCATTCCAGCCAGAGCCAAATCTTCTGGCAGTAGGGGCACCAGGCGTGATGGTCCCTGTAGAGGGTTACTCGGACAGTGTCTTCTGAACTTCCAAACAGGCGCAGATTGGCATGGGCATTGGTTGGGCCGTTTATTCGCTCTGGTTCGCTAATAGCTTGTTCTGCCAGGGATTCCCAGCTCATAGCTTTGATGGAAGATTGCATTGTCATCAATCCATGCTCCAGGAGATTGCTTTACTGATTTGAGCCTGATGATCAGAGCCTCTGTAGGTAGAGAATGGCAGAAGTTGTTGGTCTTCTGTGGAGCATCGTTTTGATTTGATTGTGATCGGTGCTGGCTCCGGTGGTCTTGCAGCCGCTAAGCGGGCGGCAAGTTACGGAGCCAGAGTTGCTCTTGTTGAGGGTGATCGGGTCGGTGGTACCTGCGTGATCCGTGGATGTGTACCCAAGAAGTTGTTGGTTTATGGATCCCTTTATCGAGAGCAGCTTGAGGTGGCTTCTAGTTTTGGAGTTGAAATTAATGATGCCCAGACCGATGCAGGAGTGTTGCTAGCAAATGTGCGCCAGGAAGTTGATCGACTAAATGCCTTGCATATTGATCTACTAGCTAAGGCTGGTGTTGAGCTCGTATCGGGTTGGGCAAAATTCAGCGGGCCCAATAGTGTTTCAGTATCAGCAGGTAGTAGTCATAAAACAAACCTGGAGCTTCAGGCTCCTCGCATCTTGATCTCTGTAGGTGGGCGCCCCCATCGTCTAGATATTCCAGGTGCTGATTTGGCTTGGGTTAGCGATGACATGTTTTTGCAAAGTAGCTTCCCAGATCAAGTAGTTGTGGTTGGAGCTGGATTCATTGCCTGTGAATTTGCCTGCATTCTTCAAGGTCTTGGTGTGCAAGTGATCCAGCTGGTGCGAGGGGATCATCTGCTGCGTGGCTTTGATCGAGAGCTTTCTGCTGCAGTGCAAGAAGGCATGCAGGAGAAGGGGATTGATATTCGCTTCTCCTATAGCCCAGCTGCTGTAGAGGGTCAGCCGGGTGATCTTGTATTGGTGAGCAAGAGTGGTGAGCGCTTTTCTTGTGGTGGTGTACTCCTTGCCACAGGACGACGTCCTTTCCTGCAAGATCTCAATCTGGATGCGGCTGGAGTTGAGTTAGAAGGTCGCCGTATCCCAGTAGATGCAAACCAGGCCACGAACATACCCCATATTTTTGCCGTTGGTGATGTGACAGATCGCATTAATCTCACCCCTGTGGCAATAGATGAGGGCAGGGCATTCGCTGACAGTGTTTTTGGGCAGAAGCCTCGCCAGGTGAATCACAACCTTGTTGCTAGTGCTGTGTTTAGCCAACCGGAACTAGCAACAGTTGGCTTAACAGAAGAACAAGCGATTGATCAATATGGCAAAGATGAAATCAAGGTGTATCGGGCTCGCTTTAGATCTATGGCTCAGGCTTTACCAAAGCGTGGACCCCGTTGCCTTCTTAAGTTAATTGTTGATAGCAATACTGATCGGATACTTGGTTGTCACATGGTGGGTGAGCATGCCGCTGAAATCATTCAGATGGCATCAATTGCCGTAGGCATGGGTGCTACAAAGGCAGATTTTGATCGCACAATGGCATTGCATCCAACTGTCTCTGAGGAATTTGTCACGATGACTTGAACTATCGGCAAAGGTAGATCACATAAGTTCTCGTTGCTGACCCCTGCACTATTTGATTTTTTAGGTTCTGATAACTATTTTTCCACCTTCTCAGTGGTAAGAGTTTTGGCCATACGAAGTGCTAATGCGATTGTGGTAAGGCCTGGACCGATGCTTGGACAGCTTGGGAACACACTGTTATCGGCGATGTAGAGGTTTTCAAGATCGTGGCATTTGCCATATGGGTCTACGACCGACATGGCTGGGTCCATGCCCATCCGACAGGTGCCACATGCAAAGCCAACAACACTGATCGGGGCTTCTCCTCTTGGATAGATAGGGGCAGCACGTACTACTTCGGTGAGGGGATCTGCTTCCACTGACTTGATAGTGTCTAGCCAACGGTAGACAAGACGATCGTGAGCTTCGCGGTTGTTGTGCAGATAGTTGATGTGAATGTGATTATTCTGCAACGTTATTCTGTTTTCAGGATCTGGTAATACTTCAGTCATCGCCCACCAGGCAACAGACCGAGCGGCAAGTTGTTCTAAGCCGAAATTGGGCAGCAGCCTACTTACTAATGAAAGTACGGGGGGCGACTCGGCAAATAGAGCATCTTGCAATACGCCTCCAGCGGCTTGGATGTGACCAAGTGGAAAACTGACATTTTTGTCTCCCCAGTAGTAGTCATTGATTCCCAATGAGCGGGCATAGCGGCCATTGCTTAGCTGTGAGGCCAGCTGAAGAATGGACGTGAGTTGAAGGTTCATCAGGTTCCTGCCGACCTGATTAGAACCATTGCCAAGACCATTTGGATGTTGGGCAGAGCTTGATCTCAGCAGGATTGCTGGGGTATTGATTGCTCCAGCTGCAAGTACGACAATGTCACTAGAGAACATCCAGTGATCTCCATTCACTTCGGCTTCTACTCCTCTGACTTCTCGACCATTGGGATTTACGTGTAGATGAACAACTCGGGCATGGCTGCGAATTACTAAATTCGACGTATCTGCTTTATCTAGTCCGAATAACTGTGTATCACCACTGGGATCATTTGGATCTTCTGACCAGCTCAAGGGCAGGTCATAGGGATGGCAGCCCTGTCGTTTAAGACCTGCTCGAAGTGGTTCTAGGAATGGCTCTAATTCACAAGGGTAATAGTCATATTCTTTGCTTCTTTTTGGTTCGGTAGGATCTACCTTGGCTTTGCCATGAACTCTAAATAGAGTTTCGGCAGCGTCGTAGTAAGGCGAAAGCTCGTTGTAATCGAATGGCCAGGCAGGAGAGATCCCTTCTTGCATGGGAAGAGCAGTGAAGTCCTTCTCTCTCATTCGCTCGAGTACTGCACCCCAGATCTTGGTATTGCCTCCTAGGGCATAAGTCGTTTGCGGAGCGATTGGATCACCGTCGGGACCAAACCAACGCTCATCTAGGGGGTGGTAGCGATCTTTCTGAAATAGGTCCGCATCAGCAACGTTTTGATCCTCCAATGCCATAGCCCCACCGCGCTCAAGTAACAGCACCGATTTGCCTTGATGACTGAGGGCTCCTGCCAAGGTGCCACCACCGGCACCACTACCGATGACGATGATGTCGTAATAGCGATCGTCGATAATCATGGCTTTAGTAGATAGGTGGGTGGCGGAGTCATTGGTGTAGAGCAGTTTATTGCCAGATGTATATGAGAATGAAGAGTATGATCCAGATCACATCTACGAAATGCCAAAATAAGCTCACTGAGGTAACTCCCATTTCACCCTTTTCGTAGTTTCCAGGCAGGAAGGATCTCACTAGCATTAGCCCCATTAATAGGATGCCAGTGATAACATGAAGTCCATGAAATCCGGTAAGTAGATAGAACGTACCGCCGAATACTCCACTATCAAGCCCGAAGGCAAGCTCTGACCATTCAATATATTGTCCATAGACAAAGTAACTGCCCATGATCATGGTTAAGAGCCAAGCAATTCGAAAACCCCAGAGGTTGCTTTTGTGTAGGTAGCGCTCGGCTATATAAGCAACAAAGCTTGAGCTCACCAATACAATGGTATTGATCAAAGGCATTTTGAGCTCTAGTCCATTGACTCCCTGCGGCAACCATTCTGGAGACGTAAGTTTAAGTACTGCATAGCCCGTGAAGAAGGCTAGAAAGATAATACTTTCGGAGCAGAGAAAGATTATGAACCCAGTCAGATTATGGCCATCATGCTTGATATGACCTGGGGTGTGATTAAGTGGAATTTCAGGATTAGTAATGGTCATTATTTAAGCTTCCTGGGCGCGTTTGATGTAGTACTCTTCGTCTTCTACAAGGGGTTTATTTAGTCCATAGCCATAGGGTCCATTGATTACAGTTGGAATATCATCTTCGAAGTTTTCTGCAGGAGGAGGAGAGGGTAGTAACCATTCAAGGCCAATTGCCTTCCAAGGATTAGGAGGAGCTTTGGGACCTCGCGCCCAAGAGCTGATCATGTTGAGGATAAAGGGAATTGATGCGACACCCAAAATGAAAGCACCAATACTTGCGATTACATTCCAGATGGCAAATTCTGGGTCATAGGATGCAACCCGTCTAGGCATTCCCAGTAGGCCCGCCCAATGAAGAGGCAGGAAATTGAGTGTTGCGCCTATAAAAGTCAATACAAAGTGAATTTTACCCAGCCCCTCGTAATACATCCTGCCAGTGAATTTTGGGAACCAATGGTAGATGCCGGCGAAGACCCCGAAGCAGATCGTATTGAAGATAACGTAATGAAAATGAGCAACAACAAAGTAGGTATTACCAACGTGAACATCTATTGGCACAGTGGCAAGCATGATTCCGGTAATGCCAGCAAAGATAAAGTTGAAAAGGCCGCCAAGGCAAAAGAGCATTGGAGTTGAAAGGCGGAGTTTCCCTCTCCATAGAGTGCCTATCCAGGCGAAAACTTTGATTCCAGTAGGAACAGCAATCAACATTGTTGTGACCATGAATAAATTCCGCATCCACTGAGGAGTGCCGGAATAAAACATGTGGTGAACCCAGACGATCAGGCTTAGAGCCGTGATTGCGAACGATGCAAGGGCTACAACTTTGTAGCCAAATAGTGGTTTACGTGAATAAACAGGAAATATTTCTGAGAAAATACCAAAAATAGGTAGGACCAGCACATATACCGCCGGATGTGAATAGAACCAGAAGAAGTGTTGATAGAGCACAGGGTCTCCTCCCCCTTCTGGGCGATAGAAGGTAGTACCGAAGCTAAGGTCGAATAACAGCATGATCGCGCCACCAGTTAGCACTGGCAGGGCAAGTAACTGAATGGTCTGCGCCGCCCAGGCAGTCCAGACATAAATTGGCATGCGGAAAAATCCCATGCCTGGTGCGCGCATGCGGATGATCGTGGTAACGAAATTAATTGCTCCAAAAATTGACGAGATTCCTGAAAGTGCTACTGCTGTAATCCACAGCATTTCACCATTAATGAAACGCCCAAGTGGGTTTTGAAGACTCATTGGCGGGTAAGACCACCAGCCTGATGATGCTGGTCCTCCAGGAACAAAGAAGCTCGCCATTAATATTGTGGCAAAAACAGGCACAAGCCAAAATGCTGCTGCATTTAGTTTCGGGAATGCCATATCCGGGGCTCCAATCATCGTTGGGATCAACAGATTGTTAAAACCATTGAGAATTGGGAACAGGAAAAGGAACAGCATTACTGTCCCGTGCATGGTGTTCAGACCGTTGTAGACAGTCGGGTCGACAAGATCAGCAGGTGGGGTGATCAGCTCTCCGCGGATGACCATCGCTAGAAGTCCACCCACAAGAAGGAAAAACAACGCGCTAACGATGTACTGAATTCCGATTACTTTGGCGTCAGTGTTAAAGCTGAAGAAACGCTTCCAGTTATCTGGTGCACCTGGTACCGGGTGGGGTGCCTTAAGAATGCGGGGGTCGTAGTTGCTAGTAGACATGTTGATTAGGCTTCGTGGGAGGCAGATGGATCGCCGGGATCATTAACTAAAGGGGCTGGCGCGGGCGAAACGGTCGCCCAGCCTTTGTCGCCCTTTTCCAGGCGTCGCGCGTATAACGGCTGGCTCGGATTTAGGCCAGGTTGCAGGGGCTGTTCCCCTGAAAATGTAAGCCAATCGGAGTAGGACTTTTCTGATTCAACGATTACATCGGTTTGATTCTGGGAGAAGTAGGCCCCACTAAACATTGCATCTCGGAGTCGATAGCGACCCTCTCTAGTCGGAGTGAGGCTATATGAGATGACACTGCCAGGAATAATGTCTTGCTTTAGGCGGAATGCAGGTACAAAGAAACTATGTAAGACATCTTCAGAGATCAGTTTTAAGTTGACACGTTGGTTGACTGGTAGATGTAATTCAGAACTTCGAACGCCATCTGGATATACAAATTCCCAATTCCACTGCCTAGCTATTACTTGGATCGGTCCAATAATGCTTGTCCTATCAACAGAGGTGATGGCAGAAGGGTTGTCACTAAGTCGATATTTTTGTTTGGGCCCCAGGGTGGAAAGCGTCTCATTGACTTTGATTGAGTATGCAGCAATCGCAAATACCACTAGCAGTGGAATGATCGTCCATATGATCTCAAGCTTGATGTTGCCTTCAATCGGATCACCGTCTTCTTCGTCGTACTTAGGCGCCCTGTTGAACAAGATGACCCATCCCATAACGCCTGTACAGCCAAGGAAGATGAATGTGCCGATTCCCGTTTCAATACTAAATAGTTGATCAACATAGGGTGCTGCTGCAGATGCCTGCACTGGAAACCAGCTATATGACCAGTGCGCCATTAAAATACTCATTAGCAGATCTATTGCAGTGGCGATAGCAACGATTAGGATCGCGCGCGAGTTTGGATTTCTCTTGTTTGTATGAGTAGAAGTCATGGCAGTACTTCGTTGAGATCAGCACCAGCGGCAAGCAACTGGTCGGCTGTTATATGAACACCAAACTCAGCAGCAAGTTCTGCTCCAAGCGTTCCGTGCACAGCTAAAATTACTAAAATTAAAACACCCGAAAGGAGATAGGACCAGCTCACTTGACGGCCAAGGTCCCGACGCCATGCAAAGCGTTGAAAGCCTCTCCAGACAGTCATTATCACGATAAGCAGTAGTAAAATAGCCCCCCCGACTCCATGCATGATCATCGTAGGCATTGCTCCAAGTCCGAGACTGCTTTTAACGCCCTGGATGGGAGCTGCTAATAACATTTCATAAATGCCAGTGGCTACAGTTAAGAAGGTGATTGCGCAGCTAGCAAGAATGTTGTACCAGCCCACGTCATGGAAACTAAGTCGAGTAACTGGTAGTGCTAGAAATCGAAGGATTCGCTTCTCAAGTGGATAAAGAGCGCCGGCAATATCAAAGGTGATAGCTATTGCAAATAGACCAATGGTGAAGTGCACCAAATTGGGATGTATTGGCAAGTTATAAGGGAGATTATTAGGTCCTAAAGAAAATGAGATTTCATCTAGAGGAGAACTCAATGTTAGGAATATCATTTGCTTATTTAGCAACAACCGCAAATACTCCATTTGCAGTTGAGGAAGCTCTATCAAGACACCACTCCTTTACGAATAGCTTCCACTACTTTCACGGTGTGAAGGCCATAGATCCAGACCAATTTGTCACCCAGGTAAACCTGGGTGACAACAAGGGCAGCTAGTAATCCATCAAGTATTAGGAACCCTTTTGGCAAGATATTAGGGTCTTTCTGGCGGGCTACATAGCGCCAGCTTGTGAGCACTGCAAGCACGCCGGCTAGTGACCAGCCAATCGTGCTGTGAAAATTCAGGATATCGCGGGATGCCCCGTAGGGGCTAGCTAGCCCAGCTTCTACCTGGCCGAAGATAATCGCTACAAAGATGGCTAATGTTGCCATCAGCAAGTTCCAGAAACTTACTTCAAAAAGATTGGACCGCTTTGTTAGAACGCCGATCATGTCGAA
>CAJWUF010000021.1 GCA_913047395.1 uncultured cyanobacterium | reverse complement strand
TCACCGAATCGAGCCACATCTCCTGCCAATGCACCAAGACCACAAAACAAAATGGTGCCAGGCAAAATACCAATCAAACCGATTGAGTAATCCCGCAGGCTTACCTCACTGAGGCCATATGCCAGGTTGAGCAAACTAAAAGGAAAAACCGGCGAAAGGCGAGTTAAAAGCACCAGCTTGAGTCCCTCACGGCTAACAGCCTGCTCAACAGCCTGCAGCTTTGGCACCGCTGCCAAGCGACGACGAGCCCAATCCCTAAGCCAATAACGCCCAAGCAAAAAGGCTGCCTCTGCACCTAGGCATGCCCCGACAAACACCAAAAAACTGCCCAACCAAGTGCCATAAAGAGCACCCGCAAGCATCGAAGCCCATACACCAGGCAGCAATAGGGTGACCCATATGGCATAGAGAGGCACGAAAAGGATCACCCCAAGAGATGACCGCAACAGAGGCAGCCAGTAATCCAGCCCAGAGCCAAGTTCAACAACCACTAATCAAGCCGCAATAAAACGCCGTTCTCTCTCATACTCAAAATTCATGCATAAATGACGATGCTGCGTCGCAAACTGCTACTTCAATCCAGCATCGTCAACTCGAAGCTGATGTGTAATAGCGCAAAGCAAACAGCCAAAAAGCTCGGCTTCCTAAAAAGAAAAGCACAGCCAAAAACAATCCCAAAACCAACATCGGCATGGCCGCACGACCAAGAATTACCTCTGCTGGAACCGTGGTCAAGAAAGCAACCGGCAATACCAGAGTGAACACCAAGCGCAGAGTCGGCGGATAGGCACTTACGGGGAAGCGGCCAGAAGCCAGAACAGCACGCAGCACTTCAGTGGCGTTCCAAGTCTTCACGAACCAGATACTCGTAGCAGCAATCACAAACCAAAGGGCATAGAGAATCACACCGCCTACAAAAAGCATCAAAACAGCCACCAATGATGTGCCAAGGCTCAAAGATGCACCTGCACGGGACGCAGCCCAGACGATCAAAACCAAACCCAAACCAATTTCCGGTAGTCCCGCCGGCGCCATGATTCGCAGCGATACCCAGAACTGACTGTCGATCGGCTTCAACAGCACAAAATCCAAAGTGCCCTCACGCACATGAGTGACAATCGCGCTGAGATTTGGGCGCAGCCAAGTACTAGAAACGCCATCCAAAAAGGTATAGATGCCCTGAACTACAAGAGCAGCTTCCCAGCTCCAACCGCCAAGTTCTCGCCCCTGCCCAAAAAACAAAGACAGCACAAAGATGCTGCCAGCCAAACTGCCAACCATGGCCAACAAATCGATCAACATGTTGGCCTGATACTCCAACTGCCCAGCCAAGGCCGTAGCCCAAAAACGCTTCAAACTGAGCAAGTAGCGCCCCATCTCAAGCCCCCATGGCTGTATAGCGCCGCACACCAGCACGCCAAGCCATTAACACCAACGGCAGCAACAGCGTTAACCAAAACAACTGGGCTGCAAAGCCAGCTACCAAATCAACAGGCAAACCCGCCAGCACTCGTGCTGGGAAATCAATCAGATAGGGAAAAGGGGTCCAGAAACTAGCCGTTCGCGCCGCATCTGGGAAAGCAGCAAGAGGGACCAACCAACCCGAGCAATATAGATATGGAATAAGCAGCAATCGCTCTAAAGCACTAGCCTTCTCACTCCAAAAGCAAAGTGCCGCAATCAAACTCTGTAGCAAAAAATTAATACTAAAAGCCAACAAGATGGCTAAAAAAGCTAACAAAAACTGGCCCAACGACGGCAGCCAAAAAGACGTGGGATAAAGCAAGAAAAAAATAGCTGCGATCCCTACAGAAAAAGGAAAACGAGTAACGCGTTCAGCTACATGGGCAGCCACATAACGCCAAAGTGGATGCAGAGGCTGGAGCAAAAAGGGAGATAAACGCCCGAGCAAGGCATCCTCCTCAAAGGCAAAAACCACCCAAACCACTGAAAACTGACGCACCATGAAGGCACTGAGGTAATAACGGGCTAAGCCCACCCCCTTGAAGCCGAATGACGCTCCTGCGTCACTTTGACTCCAAAGGCTCAACATGATGAAAGGCAGCACACCCGAGAGAGCCCAAAGGGCAATCTCAGCGCGATACTGAACCATGTTGGCGTGCTGAGAAACCAACAAGGCCCTAACCACTGGCCAAGACAAGCCAGCGATCTTCATACAACCCTCCCCTTACGAAAGAGGCTGCCAATCAATTCATCAATTGGTGGATCATTAACTTCAAGATCCAAAACATCAAAATTTGCCAACAGACGTGCCACAACCACAGTCAGCTCACTGCGTGAAACCAGAAGGCGCACCGCTCGATCATCTAAGGCTTCCAGCTCGCCATAGCCGACGAAGTCCTCCGGGGAAGCCGAACTATTGAGCTCAAGACGCACCTGTCGGAAAGGGGAGAGGCTCGCAGCTAATGCATCAAGAGCACCATCGTGAATGAGCTCTCCTTGATGAATCAACAACACCCTCGAACAAAGAGCCGTTATGTCAGCCATGTAATGACTGGTCAGGAGCACCGTTGCTCCTGTTCGACGGTTGTAATCAGCCAGGAAACTACGCACCCTCGCCTGAGCATTCACATCTAAGCCAAGGGTTGGTTCATCTAGAAACAGCACCGAAGGACGATGCAATAAAGCTGCTAATAACTCAGCCTTCATGCGCTGACCAAGCGATAACTTGCGAACAGGACGGGTGAGCTCTTCTCCGATCTCCAGCATCTCCGCCAACTCATTAATTCGATATCGGGCCTCCTTCTCTCCAATGCCATAGACGGCGGCATTGACCGAGAGCGAATCCAATGGCGGCAAGTCCCAAATCAGCTGCTGCTTCTGACCCATCACCAGAGTGATCTGCTTAAGAAATGCAGCCTGACGTCGTTGAGGCAAATAGCCAGCGACATGCACCTTGCCTGCACTGGGATGAATTAAGCCGCAAAGCATTTTTAAGGTGGTGGTTTTACCGGCACCGTTTGCACCAAGAAAGCCGACCATCTCGCCTCGCTCGATGGTGAAGCTCACGTCCCTAACAGCTTGTACGTCTCGGGTCTTACGCCGAAAAAAATGGTTGAACGTGCCAACAAAACCAGGTGTCTTATCTGCAACCTGATAGGTCTTGCTGAGCTGCTCTACCTCAATCACCGCATTAACCCAAATCGGACAAACGCTGACGCGCAAGATCAGCCTGCGCCTCAGCTTCCGCAAGGTTGGCCCTGCATTCCGCTACCACCTCCGGTGGGGCTTTGCCGGCGAAGTTTGGATTAGCCAGACGACCAGCCAAACCCTTGATTTCCTTCTCAGCCTTGGCGATGTCCTTTTCTAAACGTGCTTTGAGGGCATCGAGATCCACTAGCCCTTCAATCGGCAACAACACCTGCAGCTCACCGCTCACCGCGGCCAGAGCCTTGGCAACAGGAGCAGCTGCAGCCTGATCTGCTGTCATCACATCAACCGATTCAGCACGAGTGAGCGCCGTGATATCTGACTTGCCCTGCTCTAATAACTCCGCCAGCTCGCTGCGACCGGTGACAAAGCGCACTGGCACTGACTGGGATGGCTTGACCCCCGCCACAGCACGCAGATTGCGCACAACACGAATAGCCGCAATCAGCTCGATGAAAGAAGCTTCAAGAGCATCATCGAGCGCGGCTTGATCAACTGTTGGCCATCGCTGCAGAGCCAAGAAGGTGACCTCCTGCTCGCCGGTGACGCTGTGCCAAAGCTCCTCGGTGAGGTGCGGCATCAACGGATGCAAGATCAAATGCATCTGGCTGATCACCTTGGCCAGCACCTGCCTGGCCGTGCGCTGATCAGCCAAAGCCTCTGGCGTCGATAATTCTGCGGGATTTAGACGACGCTTACTCAGCTCCAGATACCAGTCGCAGACATCGTTCCAAGCGAATTCATACAACCCTTTAGCCGCCTCGCCGAGGCGATAACTGCCAAAACGTTCAGCCGTTTCCAGGTTCACCCGAGCCAGCCTGGAGAGGATCCAGCGATCCGCTAGCTGCAAGCTCGCAGGATCAGGCTCACCCAGCGATGCCGGCGTTTCACCACCGAGATTCATCAACGCAAAGCGGGTAGCGTTCCAGAGCTTGTTAGCGAAGTTGCGGGCCGACTCCACTGTCGCGGAAGTATCGCTCTTGCGGTCGTAATCCAAACGGATGTCTTGACCAGCTCCGGCCACTTCACGCACCAGGGCAAAGCGCAAGGCGTCGGTGCCATAACGCTCGATTAGCAACAAAGGATCAATACCATTACCGGCACTTTTACTCATCTTGCGATTCTGCTCATCCCTTACTAGGCCATGGATGTAGACGTCTGCGAACGGCATCTGGCCAGTAAAGGCACCAGCCATCATCGTCATCCTCGCTACCCAGAAAAAGATGATGTCGAAGCCTGTTACCAACGTGCTGGTGGGATACCAACATTCAAGATCAGCACTCTGTTGATCAGGCCAACCCAATGTGGAAAAGGGCCAAAGACCACTCGAAAACCAGGTATCGAGAACATCCTCATCCTGTTGAATTTCCGCAGACTCTCCAAACTGATCACAAGCTTTTTGCAATGCCTCCTCCGCGGAGCGGGCAACTAAATAGGGAGTGGCATCAGTCAACTTGCCATCTGTCTCACTAATAACAAACCAGGCAGGAATGCGATGCCCCCACCAAAGTTGACGACTGATGCACCAATCACGAATATCGGTGAGCCAATCGCGATAGACCTTTTGCCAGCGATCGGGTACAAAGCAAGGCTCGCCATTATCAAGAAACTGATTACAACGGGCTGCCAAAGATTCCATACGCACAAACCACTGGGTGGAAAGCAAAGGCTCCACAGGCACCTTGCCCCGATCGGAATAAGGAACGCTATGGCGATGGGGTTCCACCTTTACCAATAGGTTCTCTTGCTCGAGTGCCGCCACCACTGCCTTACGAGCCTCAAAGCGATCGAGTCCTTCAAAACGACCGGCATGGCGATTCATGCTGCCGTTTTTATGCATCACTGTGATCTGGGGTAGGTCATGCCTCTGACCGATTGCGAAATCGTTGGGATCATGAGCAGGCGTCACCTTGACGCAACCAGTACCAAAATCCTGCTCGACGTGGTCATCGGCAATCACGGGAATCTCTCTTCCAACAAAAGGCAATGTGAGGTACTGACCCACTAGATGGCGATAGCGCTCATCGGCAGGATTCACCGCAACAGCAACGTCACCAAGCATGGTTTCAGGACGAGTTGTGGCCACTTCAAGGTGAGTTGTGCCATCAGCTGCCGGACCACTCGAGAGGGGATAGCGAAAGTGCCAAAGATGGCCATCGACTTCCTTCATCTCAACTTCCAGATCGCTAACTGCCGAACCAGAAGCCGGGCACCAATTCACCAGGTACTCCCCTCGATAGATCAAGCCCTGCTCATGCAAGCGAACAAAAGCTTCACGGACAGCCGCACTGAGGCCTTCATCCAAAGTGAAGCGCTGCCGCTGCCAATCAACCGAGTACCCCAAACGACGCAGCTGATCAACAATCTGCCCACCGCTTTCTGCCTTCCAAGCCCAGGCACGCTCAAGGAAGGCATCACGTCCTAACTCATAACGGTTGGTGCCTTCCGCTTTAAGCTGCTTTTCAAGGATTGTCTGCACTGCAATCGAGGCATGGTCGGTGCCAGGCAGACAGAGCACATTTCTACCTTTCAAACGCTGAAAGCGCACAATTGTGTCGATCAGAGCCGTGTTGAAGGCATGACCCATATGCAAGCTGCCGGTCACGTTCGGCGGGGGAATTACCACCGCAAAGGGCTCACCTGAAGACTGAGGCTCAGGGTGAAAAGCGCCATTTTCCTCCCAAGCGCTCTGCCAGCGACTCTCCGTACCGGCCGGGTCATAAGTCTTAGGCAGGGCATCGACCGCCTGAACAGAAGCTGGTGCTGTAGTGGGCAGCTCAGTCACGGCGGAAGTTGATGGCATTTGAACCATGCTCGCAAAGGGGGGCTAAGCAGAAATTGCGATCAGAAGCGATTAACCAGATAGCTCAGAAGCTTTCCAAGGAATAACAACCACAGCATCAAGGCTTTGCCAGCGGCTGCGGTCTAGATCAACCCGCTCAAGCAAACCCACCTGATCGAGAGCCCTAGAAGCCTGCTGATGCGTAACGGATACCCCAGGGGCCATAGGAATTACCAGCACCTGAGGCTCAGCCGGATCAGCCATCAGCTGCAACTCAAGATCCTCCAAGGTCCGTTCGTAAAACAACCTGCGCAAGCGACCTGTCAATTTCGGCCCCAAAGCCTCGGCAAACAACTCCAGACTCTCGCGATCTCCTGACAAACCACAATTTAGAGCCATCCAGATCAGCAACTTGGCCCAACTATCCACCGTCCAAAGGGGCTGAAAGCTATCCCGGTGCTGTCGCACCAGTTCTGCCAAAGCAAAATCAACCAATTTGCCCTGGAACAGAATTGCTTGGGAGTCCTCCATGGCAGACATCCTCTCCCTTAAAGGTCAAAATAGAGACGCTTCTGAAGCGGCGATACCCATGAGCCTGGATCTAAATGACCCCGAACTCGAATTTTCGGATCTTGTATATGCCTATCAAAGCTGGGTAATGGCTGTTATCAATGACGAAAAGCTTGATAGCGAAGACAAACTGCTAAATGACGACATCACCGAGGATGCGCTCAATTCCATGCGCTTCCTATCTGGAGAAGTTACCAGCGCAATTGAAACCAGTCTGGCCAGGGTTTATGACGTGGATGCAGATGAACTCGCCAACCTGCTCTTCCCTGAAGAGTGAACTAGATCCCTAATCAATAGAACTGTCTACAAACAACAACCGGCTTATACCAGCCGAGATCCACTGGCCTGTTTGCGCTGCTGAGGATCAAACACAGCAGCAATGGTACGGATCAGCCAGCGCCCTTCAGTGGTAACTGTCACCTCACCCAAATCACCATTGCTCTGCAGTTCTACCAAACCATCTTTGGCCAACTCTTGAAAATCAACCCATTCGCTAGAGAAACGGCCCCGGTCAACTTCCACGAAAAAATGGCACATCACCTGCTTGATCAGGGCTCGTCGCTCCAGCACATCAGGATCGTTCACCTCTAGACCCCTCTCCACCGGTAGCTCGCCCGCTTCAATTGCAGCCCTCCACTCTTTGAGCTCTCGCTTGTTCTGAGAGAAGAGGTGAGTGAACTGACTGATCGCCGTAGGGCCTACCCCCAACAAATCAAGCTCACCACCAGTGGTGTAACCCTGGAAATTGCGGTGCAACTGACCTTCTCGAGCAGCAATAGCTAGCGTGTCTTCACTAAGGGCATAGTGATCCATACCAATAGCGTCATAGCCATGGCTGGTCAGCAACCGGTTGGCGTTATCCAACATGCTGATCCGCTGCCGCTGGCTGGGCAATTCATCAGGGTTAATCTTGCGCTGCATCGGCAAGATCTCCGGCAGATAAGCGAAGGAAAACAGGGAGATTCGTTCAGGGCGCAGTTCTCGAACCAGTTTCATGGTGGCCTCAAAGCGCTCAGGAGTCTGTAAGGGCAAGCCACAGATCAAATCGACATTCACGCTTTCAAAATTGGCCTCACGCATCCAATGCATGGCATTGCGCATCTGCTCTGCCGAGACCACCCGATTAACAGC
Organism: uncultured cyanobacterium; assembly: GCA_913047395.1. Classification (GTDB taxonomy): domain Bacteria; phylum Cyanobacteriota; class Cyanobacteriia; order PCC-6307; family Cyanobiaceae; genus Prochlorococcus. Next base: position 14,162 of record CAJWUF010000021.1, on the reverse strand, counting down.
TTTCTGCACCTCGAGATTTGCATCCTGGATGCCAAAACTGATGCGGTTGAAACCCAATCCCCGCAGATGCTGAGCCTCTTCAAGGCTAAAGAAGTCTGGATTCACCTCAATTGAAGCCTCCAGATCAGGCTCCAAATCAAAATGTTCGCTGATCAATTGCCAAAGCTGTCGCTGCTCTTCTGCATTTAGATAGTTGGGGGTGCCACCACCCCAATGCAGTTGAGCTAGCTGTGGCCTTGCAGGCATGACTGATGTGATCAGCTCCAATTCCTGAGCCAAGGTTGCAAGAAATGGTTCGACAACCTTTGAACCCAGCTGGGTAGTGATCCGATTGCAACCGCAATACCAACAAGCATGGTGACAGAAAGGCACATGCACATAGAGCGATAGAGGTGCATCCCTGGCCTGAGCCAACTGTGCGCGCATTTGTTGTTCACCCACAGCTGTACTGAAGGCTGCAGCAGTTGGATAGCTGGTGTAACGAGGTACCGGCTTGTCGTACTTGAGCAACAGCTCAATAGGGCTAAGCGGAGAACTAACTGCGGGCATTGAAGTCAAGTGATGAAAAGATTAGGGATGTAAAAAGTTGCTGTACCTCTCTCAAAGAGGAGTCAAATTCTCCAGTTCAGCCAATAAACGCTGGGTGGCCTGAAAAGCAATTTCAGCCTCCTCAAGTAGCTCAAGCTCCTCAAATTGATTGAGCTCTAACTCCTCAAAAGCATCATGCAAGCTGATCTTCAACTCAGCCGTTGGACGCTTGAATACCCAGAAGTCAAGAGCTGGCAAGCCGTTCTGCTCAAGAATGGCATCAGCCTGAATAGCAAGCTGCTGACCACCTGATAAATCACCGCCGTAACGAACATAAACATGGGCCATCAGCCGATGAGGCGACTGCCTAGCTAGCAGCCGCAGTTGCTGCAGCCAAATAGCCGCAGAAGCGGAAACTGGCGTGTCTGCCAAGCACGAGAGCTTTTTTAGATCATGCTCTAAGGCGTTCGTGCGAGCGAGATCTAGCCAGGGCATCGATCGTGCCCCCAATGCCAAAGCCAGAGCCGGGGCCTCCTCTTCTATAAAGCGATAAGCCGGCGCCAGGGATCTCAATAGAGCTGCTAGTTGCAAAGAGGTCGCTTCACCAGCCAGCAACGCTTTGGAAAATGCCATGCCTTCGGCCTGGTAATGGGCCTTGCCGATGCGAGCATGAAGTTTGCGAACCCGCGGACCTAAACCCTTGCGCTGCTTAGCATCTTCGCTGCTGGCATGATCGGAAATAGGTCCAGACGGCGAAGCAGGGTAGGAAATGGCCATCAGCGAATGCTCTACTGATTACTCAATTGTTGAGCAATGATCCAAGCTTATTACGCTTAGCCAATTAATAGTATAATGGTAATATTATTTCAACTAGCACTCAGCTGCAGCTCCGCTGCTCCTACTTCGATGGCAGATCCCTTTAATCAGCTTCCAAAAGATGAACAGCAAACGCTGCAACTTCTTTTGGCACCCACCGGCCAACTCAGTGGTGATGGCCAATTGCGGGAGCTAATGAACGAGCAACGCAGCCATAAGCAAAGCGTAGATGGCGGCATCTGGTACTTATCGCCTGATCTGGCCCAACAACAACTTGGCAGCAACGGCAAAGAAGCTCTAATGATTAGCGAACCCAGCCAAGCTCTCTGGCTGCAATTACGCTTTGGCGGCAAGTTGGACACAATCTCGCTTAAAAGTGAATGGCTGCAGAGTCATGCCTTAAAGCTCCCACCAAAAGCACCCTTGGCCAAAATTGGGCTCAGATAAATATTCGCAAGACGAAAAAACAAAGTTTCAATTGAATTATGATTCAACCTAAAATTTTCGTTGGCTTTGATCCCCGTGAGGATGTAGCCGTTAATGTGCTAACAGATTCAATGCAGGCTCATGCAAGTGTGCCTGTTCAAATTGCCCAGGTACGCTTATCACAACTTCAAGGAATATATCAACGTCCTACTAATGAATTACAGAGTACGGCCTTTTCTTTTAGCCGTTTTCTAGTGCCTTGGCTTTGCAACTTTGAAGGCTGGGCTTTATTTATTGACGCGGATATGCTCTGCCTTGGTGATATCGCTGACCTTTGGGCTCTAAGAGATCAGCGCTATGCCATACAGGTGGTTAAGCATAAACATGAATGTGATGCAGGAACCAAGTTTCAAGGGATGCCTCAAACGCCCTATAAACGAAAAAATTGGTCTTCTGTGATGCTATTCAACTGCAGCCGGTGTAAAGCTCTTACAGTTGACTACGTCAACACAGCTTCAGGGCTTGAGCTGCATCAGTTTCGGTGGCTAAATAATGACGAAATTGGAGAATTACCGCCCCAGTGGAATGTATTAGTGGGCGTACAACCAGTACCCACTGATGCACAGATTTTGCACTACACCCTAGGAGGACCATGGTTTGATGACTGTCATTCTATGTCTCATGCAAACGTCTGGGAAGAAGCTAGGGTGGCGATGAATCATCCATTAGCTATCTGTAAATGAGCAAAGCTTCTCCACAAATTGACAACAAACAAATCGACTTCAGTAGTGATGCATATCGAAATGCATATAGCCGCATTAATGGAGTAGTAGTGGTCGGCGAAGCACTTGCAGATCGTCATTTCCGCCTACTGGCCAAATCCATTCCCGAAGATCGTGATGTATTGCTCCGCCTCGGAGCCATGGAAGGTCGACACGCAGTCGAATTTGTGGGTTGTGGACGCAATCTAGGCATCAAACCTGATACGACTCTCGCTAAAAAGTTATTCGCTCCTCTACATGAATTGTTTCTGAAATGCGATCACAACAATGATTTACCCGGTTGTCTAGTCATCCAAGGTCTAATTGTGGAGTGCTTTGCGGTAGCAGCCTACAAAGAGTATTTACCTGTAGCTGATCCCTATGCCAAGCCGATCACAGCCTCAGTATTAGATGACGAAGCAGAGCACCTCGAATACGCCGAGTGCTGGCTAAAAGCCCGCTTTCAAGAGGTAGAAGCAACGGTTAGCTGCGTGAGCTCTCAAGCCCTGCCGATCACGCTAAGTATTTTGCAAAATCTGGCCAATGACATGCGTACCATCGGCATGAATCCAGTTGAACTGGTGGCGATTTTCTCAGAACTTTTCCAAGAAGCCCTCGAAAACATTGGCTACGAAAGCCGCTTGGCTCGAGGGCTGATTATCAGAGCGGCAACATCAGTACCGCTCAACTAAACGAGCAACTAAGCCCTTTTAATCAACCTGCTCAAGGCAAGGGACCATCGGCTGGCTGAATTGACGCATCAGCAAAAGAGCAAAGCGACTTGTCAGGCCAATCTTTGCAAAAAAGCCATCTTCCTCCTTCATCTCTCGGAAAGTATCCACCAGTTGATCGCGTAACTCCAAGTAGCGACGGCTGCTATCGAGATCAAATACCCAAGGGAAAGCACGCCGAGATGTGTCGTTTGTCTTACGCATTACCTCCTCATCGAAAAGGCTCGGTTCCATCCCCAGCAATTTGTAGAACTCGCCTCGCTCACACACCGTGAGGCTATGGGTAAGAAAAACACTCCAAAGGAAAAAACGACTCAGCAACTTGCCGCGGAAGCCCTGACTCATACCTGGCCAACATTTCAGCAACACACTAAAAATGTCACCGTGTCTATTTTCGTCCTGGCACCAAGGCTCAAAAAAGTCGAATAATGGGGCGAAAGAGTTATCCGGATTGGCCTTTAAGTGCCTGTCGATCAAGATATAACGCCAATAACCAATCTTTTCAGATAGATACACCGAGTAAATAACCCAGCTCAGAGGGAACCAAGTGACCGGCCGCTTGGTACTTAGCTTGGGAAGATCCAAAGTTATCTCTTCAGCCACCAAAGCCCGGTTGAGAAAACCAGCATGGCGAGCCTCATCGCGAGCCATCAACTGGAACACACGTCCCAGCTCAGCTCGACCACCTTTTAGTAAACGACGAGAGAGCTCCTTAAACAATAAGAAACCAGAAAACTCCGACACGCAAGAACGCACCAGATAACTCTCCCAGGCAACCCTCTCATCAGCTGAAAGGTCACGCAGGCGATCAAGAGGTGCCTTGCGATCGAAATGATTACGGTTGTAATCAGCCTCCATCTCAGCGAGCATCGCTTCAAAAACTGGGCGGTTCTCTTCAACACTGGTGCGAGCCGCCTTATCGATCTCGGTGGTGTAAAAGCGCGGCGTCAGCAGGTCTTCGCGCAGATGGGGAGCACTTTGACCTGCAGGAAGTTCAACAGGTTGAGTTGCAGTTGCAGTAGTCATAACTGAGCTTTAGATAGGGAAAAAGAATTAGCATTAAGGCAACCGACATAGTCGGTGCAGCATTCCCGCAGTTCACTGAGCCTAACCAAACTAGGCTGAGAATTGGCGGGCATACGGCAGCAACCTCTTTCGCAAGCATTGGTTGCAATGGCATTCGCAGGATGTAAAGCGTATCCATGCCATTCAATTGGCCTAACCATCCGCGCCTTAGACAAATCGCACTGAAGATTCAACAACAACTGCTGGTCGAAACGATGGTGCAACCAAACCCCTGCAGGAACAACTCTCAAAATGCAAATCAATCCAGAACAATTGGCAATATAACAACATTGCAATAAGGTGTCATCTGGAACTGGCTATTCAGGCTAAGTTGACCAGCATCCTTATATAGATTTCTTGGCATGGAGCTCCTAGCTGAATACTTCAAAGTGTTCTCAGAGCCCAACCGCTTGGCAGTGCTAGAAGCGCTAAGAGGGGGGGCTCTCAACGTAACTGCAGTTGTTGAAAAAACCGAGCTGAGTCAGGCCCTGGTCTCCAAACACCTAAAACTGCTGACAATTGCTGGTGTGGTGCAACGCCGCCCCGAAGGCTCGCTTGTCTATTACGAGGTAATGGATAAGGCCGTATTCAAATTGATTGGCCAGGCTGAAAAATTGATCATGGCGGCCCGTCGCCAACAACTAGACGAGCTAACCTCCATCGTCTGAATGGGAGAGCTTGATTCGCTGAGCCCACAAAACCTCAACCAATTAAGAATCGCCCTTGCAAATGGCAAGCGTGATTTTCCAGGGCTTCAGCTAAGTCAGGTGGATGGCCTTGATCTCGATCTCTCAAACTGCGAACTACAAGGCAGCTGTTTCAAGGAAGCGCGCTTCGGTTATGCCCAGCTAAGCAATGCCAACGTGCAGCAGTGCTGTTTTCAAGAAGCTCTGCTCTGGGGTGCAGATCTTTCCGAGCTCAACGCAGAGAATTCTTTCTGGCACGAAGCTGATCTCTCGGGATCCCGCATGCAGCAAGCAAACTTCAGTAACTCTGTGATGCATAGATGCTGCCTGCGGGGCGTACTAGCTGCCAAAAGCAAATGGCGTAATGCCCGCCTAGTAGAGGCTGATTTTCGTTCCGGCCTCGATCAACTCACTGATCTAGGCAGAGCAGATTTCCACAATGCAGACCTTAGTTATGCCCTGCTGCAAAGAGCCAACCTGCACGGAGCCGACCTACATGGCTGCTGCCTCTATGGCACATCTTTCTACGAAGCTGATCTACGTGAAGCGAATCTGCAGGGTTGCGATCTGCGCAACAGCAAGCTAGATGGAGCTCAACTTGAAGGCAGCAATCTTGACGGGGCCCTTATGCCTCAAAGATTCAAAACGTAGTACTCAATAGTCCCTTGATCAAGCGATTGCACTGTTTTGATCAGCATGCTGATCAAAACAGCCAACTACAAAAATCCTCAGCGCAGCTGAACATATTTAGGAATCAACTGACAGGCCAGCCCGCTAAACATGTAGAGAATGAAGCGACGAGCCCAACCGGCATTTGCTGAAGATCCTCTCAACCCCATTGCTCCGATGAGCAAACCCTCCCCTGATCACGACATTGCAGCTCTTCGTCAGAATTACCAAAGCTCGGGCCTAAGACGTTCGAGCCTAGAGGCCGATCCAGTAGAGCAATTCCGCCGCTGGCTTCAACAAGCCATCACAGCTGATTTATTAGAGCCCAATGCGCTGGTACTCGGCACCTTGAATGGCAATCGCCCAAGCAGCCGCACAGTACTGCTCAAGGCTTTCGACCAACGCGGCTTTGTGTTCTTTACCAATTACCGCAGCCGAAAAGCTCAAGAAATTACTAATCAACCGAATGTAAGCATGCTTTTTCCCTGGTATGGCCTTGAGCGCCAAGTGGCGATCCTCGGTCCTGCTGAGCGGATCAGCACGGCTGAATCTCTGGCATATTTCAGCTCCAGGCCCTTTGGCAGTCGCATAGGGGCCTGGGTATCGCAGCAAAGCGAGGTGATTAAATCGCGCCAAATCCTAGAAATCAAATGGCAAGAGCTCAAACACCGCTTCGCTAATGGTGAAGTGCCCCTGCCTGAAGCCTGGGGAGGCTTTCGCGTAACCCCTCTGGAATTCGAATTCTGGCAAGGACGCGAAAATCGACTACACGATCGATTTCGCTATCAGCGTCAGGATGATGGCAACAAAGGCCAAAACTGGTCAATCGAGCGCTTGGCCCCATAGATCAATTGATAAAAATGAGTTTATTAATTAATGGACTATCTATTCAATTTGCTCAAGACTGATTTCGATAATTGCTGAGCGCTATGGAGGAGCAGGAGCCCACCCTCAACCGTAATTGCATGTTGCGGATGGCTCCCTACCTGATCGGGCGCCCACGCCGCGGCGTAGTAGGAGGCAGTCGTTATGCGTGCAAGTTACGAGACGCCATTCGCGAAGCAGCCAAAGACCCCGAACGCAAACCAGTCTTAATAAGCGGTGAGCCTGGCCTGGAAAAAGACAACATCGCCAGACTCGTGCATTTCAGCTCTGCAGATCGAAGCCGTCTTTTGATGGGCTTCGATGCCAGAAACCTACGAGCCCAAGGGGTGGAACTATTCGGACGAAAAGGATCCAACGAACCGTCACTACTTGATTGCCTGGCCGATGGCAACCTGCTAATCGACTGTATTGACCTTGTCGAGCCAGAACTACGAGCGCGTCTGATCAACCTTGCTACTGAAGGCCACCCTGCCTTCTCTGGGCGGATCCTGTTTACTGCTGAATCGAGCATCAAAGAGCTAGAGGGATTAGCAACTCAGATCCGAGTGCCCCCCTTACGAGTACGTCGCTCAGATCTAGGAGATTGGCTTCGTTACAACTTGCGCCTACAAAGCCCTGGCCTTGGCTGGAGTCGCCCACCGAAGCTCCCTGAAACGGTGGTAACGCGACTTCAAGGTCACGATTTTCCTAACAACATTCGCGAATTAGAAGGCGTGGTGGAGCGTGCTCTGCAGCAGGCCCGTAGCCAAGCAGCTGATCACCCTGAACCATCTACTGGGGCAGGCGTAATGGCCTTACCAGCAGCTTTGCCAGAAGACGTTTTCTGGGTCAACAGCCGAGAACCCAGCCTGCGATTTGAAATTTGGCGCTGGAAGCCTCAGTTACGTCACCTAATGCGCTCACCCCAACTCTGGAATGGCCTGCTATTCGGGCTAGTGAGCTGGATATTCGTGCTGGTGAACCTATGGCTTTGGTTTGGCCCACAGGAGCGGGCGCAGAACAGCATGCTCAAATTCTTCTGGGCCTGGTGGTGGCCTTTAATCTTGCTGACTTACCCCCTTGTCGGGCGTCTGTGGTGTGCAGTCTGTCCCTTCATGGTCTGGGGAAAGATCGCCCAAGCCAGCTGCCAAGCTTTTGCCCAACTGCTCACAATCATTGGTGGGCCAGGCCACTGGTTAAAACCCAAACAATGGCCCCGAGGCGATCACGACAGCTGGGGAGCGCCGCTAATGGCTGCAGGGTTCGCGGCGATCCTGCTCTGGGAAGAAGTCTGGAACCTAGAAGACACCGCCCGCCTAAGTAGTTGCCTGTTATTGCTAATCACCACCGGAGCTGTGCTGTGCTCGCTGCTATTTGAAAAGCGCTTCTGGTGTCGCTATCTATGCCCGGTTGGCGGCATGAACGGCTTATTCGCCAAACTTTCAATCCTGGAGTTACGCGCTCAGCCAGGCACCTGCACAGGTAGTTGCACGTCCTACGCCTGTTTCAAAGGAGGACCAGCTGAAGGCGAAGGTATGGCTAGCGAAGGTTGCCCACTAGGCACCCATCCAGCCCATCTCAGCGACAACCGCAACTGCGTACTTTGTCTCACCTGTGCCCAGGCCTGCCCACATCGTTCCGTGCAATTGAAACTGCGACCACCACTGGCAGATCTCCAACGCAACATGCATACAACAGCTGGCGAGAAAGGGTTGATCCTGGTTTTGGCCGGTGGAATTGCTCTTCATCATTGGCAGCGACTATTGGGCTGGCTTCCTCTAGCTCCAGAATCTCTACAAGCAGGGCCCCTATTACCGCGACTAATTTTTGGTGCGTTAGCCCTGTGCCTGCCAGCGGCTGCGTGCCTATGGCTAAAGCATCGCTGGCTCTATGCCGCCTTACCGCTGTTGTGGAGTGTGCTCTTGGCACGTCATCTACCGATTGGAATGACAGAAGCAGGCACTGTGCTGCCAATCGGCTGGCCCCAGTGGAGCGCCGATGCCCATGTGATTGGCTTCTCTCAGAGTCTGACGATCGCGCTGGGTTGGCTTGGTGGTGTCGTGTTGGTGCGTCGTCTGATCAACCCCCAGCAACAGAGCTGGTTAATAGGTGGTGGAGCTTTATTGATAGTGGCCCTGGCCAGTCGTTGGGTAGTGCACATCTAAAAGGGAGAATCCCGATTAGCTAGGGGATGGCAGCTCAGAACAACTTTTGCCGTCAGTAGCGATGTCAATCTGAACCTTGCTTAACGGCGCCAAAAAGGCAACAACACCAGACAAAGCACCCCAATCAAAGGCCCAGGCGGCAGATCCAGCAAGATCGCCAGCATTAATCCGCCACTGCTCAGCAGCACACCAGTCCCAGCAGAGCGCAGCATCAAGACGCGCAGACTCTCGCTGCGATCCAGATTCACCAGCACAGGAGCGCAAAGCAGGGCAATCACAAGCACAACACCAACGGCAGTAATTGCGCTGATCACCACCAGAGCGGTGATCATCATCGTGATGAAACGGATCTGCATGACCGGTCGTCGCGCCGCGATCGCTCCCTCCGGATCCACACCGAGAAACACAAGATCCTGATACCGACTGAGAAGAAGAAGCAACAAGGCAGCGGCGGCGATCAGCGTCCGGATCACATCGCTAGCGTTGCCAGCAAGCATGTCTCCAAACAGAAGAGCTTCCAGATCGATTCGCGCCTTCAGCAGGGGAACCAGCAGCACCCCGAAGGCAGTAAAACCGGCCAGCACGGTGTTCATTGCGCCCTCCTCCCGGCCTTTGAAGCGATGGTTGAGCTGTTCCGCCAGCAACGCACCCAGCAGACCGCTCAGCAAACCACCGATGATGGGATCCAGCTCGAATGCCAGCGCAAGCACCAGGCCAGGCAAGACCGAATGCGCCATCAGATTCGCTAACAGGATGCGGCGCTGGGTAATCAGCAGAGCACCAGTCGTCGGGCAGATCAACCCAACCATCAGAGCCAGGATCAGTGGCGTTAGCCACCACACGCCAAAGTCATCCACAGCAGTGACTGCCCATCATGCAAGTCATGTCGGTGAGTTTCTGGCGAACTTCGTCGGGTGTGCCGCAGGCAAGGACCGTGCCGTCGAGCACCACCACTCGGTCATAGCTATCGAGGGCACTGCCCCAGTCATGGCTACTCACGAGTAGGGTTTGCCCCAATTCTGCTTGCTGGCGCATCACTGTGAGTAGGTGTTCCCGCGTCGGCGGGTCGATGGCGCTGCAAGGTTCATCGAGCAGCAAGATGCTGGTCTGCTGCATCAGTGCCCGTGCCAGCAGCACCCGCTGCTGCTGGCCTCCTGAAAGCCGGTCGAGCCGTCGAGCACCTAGCCCATTCAGCCCAACCTGATTGAGTAGCTGCTGAGCAGAAAGCTTCTGCCCTCGATTGCGCGTACGCAGTCTTCCCAAATCCACCATCTGCGTCACCGTGATCGGAAACGACCAGTCGATCGACGCCCGTTGTGGCATCAAAGCAATACTGCCGTTGCTTTCAATCGTGCCCTGATTCGCTCTAAGGCGACCCTGAATAAGATGAAGCAGGGTGGATTTACCAGCACCATTAGGACCGACGAGGGCTGTGAGCGTCCCAGGGTGAAGGTCGAGATCAACGCTCTTAATGGCAGAGCAATGGTCGTAGTCATAGGAGACCCCTCGCACGCTGAGGCTCGGGATCGCCGATGCAATGCCAACACCAAACTGATGAAGACCTTGGTCCTGTCTTGGAACTGAAACAAGAGCACTCACAGAACCCCGCCTGGTCATAAAAATGGGAATCATTCTCATTCTAGGCTGTTTTGCTTTCAGCGCTTCGGGCCCCTGCATCTGTCTTAACGGCTCTGGTTGTTCTGACCACTGTCTCTGCTACTCAGGCTCCAGCACAGGCCAGTCAACCAACCGTGGTCGCCATTGATGGTGTGCTCTGTGATCTCACTCGCACCCTTGTAGCCAAAGACGTCAAGGTGGTTTGCCTAATTCAACCAGGTAGTGATCCACACAACTACAGGCTAAAACCCAGCGACAGACAGGCTCTGAGCAAAGCGAGTCTGGTGTTGCATAACGGCTTCAAGCTCACCCCGAGTGCAAACAAAATCAGCGGCTCAGCCAAGGTGATTGCCGTGGCTGAGAAGGCACTGCCAGCTAACGATGGCTCAGATCCCCACGTCTGGCACGATCCCGCCAACTCAGCCGCAATGGTTGCCGTTGTTGCTGATCGTCTCGCTCCAGTCCTACCTGCATCGCAACGGTCTGCATTGGCTGCCCGGGCGGCAGAAGCTATTAACGTCCTCAATGCCCTTGGTGATTGGGGCACTAAGCAGTTCGCCACTATTCCTGAGAATCAGCGCGTTCTCGTGAGTGAACACCAGGCTTATAGCCACCTCACGAAACGCTATGGGCTGAGACAAATCACCATGCTCGATTCCTTCACAACCGGAGGCCTTCTGCGCCCCTCTAGCCTTAGAACGATCACAGCTGAAGTGCAAGGGTCCGGCGCCCAAGCCCTATTTCCTGAATCTCTACCTGTCAGCAAGACCCTGCGTCGCATCAGCCGCAGTACTGGACTGCCCGTTTATAGCTCACCTCTTTTCGCAGATGGCCTCGCTCCCAATCGCTCCACAGTTGGCACGGCAACGCTGAACATTTGCACTGTGGTCAAAGGCCAAGGAGGCCAGTGTGATCAGGTCGCTGCCGATGAACTAATTGCGCGTTGGTCCGCGATTCGTTGAAGAATCAATTGCACCTTTGTTGAAGCCCTTTCCATTAATTCCTACACAATCACATGCGTCGTTGTCTCTTCAATCGGCCCTCGTTTTTATTTCTAGCGCTCCTACTTGCTCCAGTAACACTTGATGCCACCCTCTGCCGTCCCAGCGTTGCTGGTGGCAACCATAACCATGGTGGCAGTGGCGAAGAAGCGCTAGAGGCAGGAGAGTTTCGTGCATCCCCTGTTCTCAGCATCGAAGGCCATGGGGGTTTCATGACCAACCTCGATGGCAGCCCTGAGCACTACGCCATCGATGGTCTGTTTGGTGTGGTGATGGAGTGGGGTCTTGGAAATAACGGTAGCTTCGCGATTGAAGCCGCCATTGGTCCAGCCCTGGTGTGGGGTGAAGCAGAACACTTTTACGGCAAGGTTCATGTGGATGAGCATGACGAAGAGACGGATAGCCATACCGAAGATGAACATGACGACCATGGTGATGACGATGAGCATGATGACGACCATGACGACGATCATGATGACGATGAGCATGACGACGACCATGCCGACGATGACGGCCATGCCGACCATGGGTCCCATGACACCGACTACAAGCGCTCCGATGTCCGCGGTTTCCTACAGGCGCGCTATGCCCCTAACGATCGCCTGAGCCTGTCGGTCTCCTGGAATCCCTACTACGTCACCAAGGATCAAGGCGAAGACATTAAGGGTCTGAAGAATGAACTAGGAGCGAAAGTGGTTTGGGCACTGGGTGATGGAGATGTCAATTTTGCTCTCGGCGATCGCCTCGAAGACCTGATCGATGGGGCTTATCTCTCTCTGGAGCATCGACAGGGCTGGGAAACGGACGGCACCTGGATGGGCAACTACACCGATCCCCGTCTTGGAGTCGGTTTCAATGTCGACCTGTTGAACATCAGCCTGAATGCTGGACCACGCTTCTACGTACCGGGCAGCTACTCCGGACTAGAACAGCGCACCGATTTCGCAGGCGAACTGGAAGTTGCATACCCTGTCGGCAACAACACTGTTCTATTCGCCCACTGGCAGCCCACCTACAGTTCAAAAGGAGGCTCTGGCTGGGGTAAAGGCTGGCAGCACCATGTCGGCACCGGTGTCACATTCAGTTTCTAAAATCTTGAAACTGCTGATTCAGTCACGAACCATTGAAGCTCATGGATAGTGATCAGCATGACCTTTTTCTATTCCAGTAACTGTGAAAGCCAGGCCAACTAAACAAGGCATCAACAACAGCAGTGCACACTTCCTGAAAACAATCTCTTTCAAAGGAGATCCTCTTGCCAGCTCGTCTGAGCTAGAAGAGCAAATGAGCGCGATCCTCCATGCCTGTCGATAACAGCCAACCCACAATCCGACAGCACCAACTGTTGAAGGAACTGCGCGGCTGTTGCGATGAAATGAGCGGACAGCAGCTTCATCGAGCCTTACAGGACAGCCCATATGCCATGGGGCTTGCGACCGTATACAGACACTTGCGACAGCTTCAACAACGAGGATTGGTGAGATGCCGACACCTGCCTACAGGTGAAGCTCTCTATGCGCCAGTGGAAAGGGACCTCCATCACCTCACATGTGTGGATTGCGGACAAACGCTACCGATCGAGCATTGCCCTTTGCACAACCTCAGCATCCCGCAAGAGCAAAGTCATGATTTTCAGCTGATCTTCCACACACTGGAGTTCTTTGGTCTGTGCGAGAGCTGCCAAAAATGTCAGGAACTACCCTGAAATTCTCATTACAGACCAGGTTTTCTTGCGATCTCCACTGTGCAGAACTCACGCACAAAGAGCATTAAGAACTGATAGCCCCCAGGAATCCTGCAGACAGATGAATTCATAAAGCAGACAATTACGCTGTATTTAGTTCATTTTTCCCTTCAAAGCTTAGATTCGACTTTGCAAAAAAGAAGTCACTACTCATCTTTTTTGGCAAGGCGAAAACCTCCACCACAGGCGCAGCTTTCAGCTCCGTAAGGCGAGCTGATCAAGAACCCACCGCCACTAAGGTCTCCATAGTAATTAAGACTAAGACCAGAAATTAAAGAGAACTGATCGGCTGGTGCATAAAGAGTGATGCCGTCAGCCCTCGCCACCGGCTCACCGCTGCATTGACCGGGCTGCAGTCGGACGTGCAACCAACCTTCACCACAAGTGTCCTCAATCAATTCAAGGTGCATCAAACCAGGAGTGCCGGCAAAAGCAGACTGTCTAACCAGCTCAGCTGCAGCAGTTGGAGTAATGCCTAGGTGCAGTCCGGTTTCCATCTCGCAGAATTAGCCACAATTCACTATTGCATGCTCACGGCCAGACTTGATAGACAGCAACTAAAAATAAGAGGCAACACTTATATCGGAAATGATTTTCACGAATGATCTCTCTTTCAATAGCTAACTATCTTGTGTAATTTATGAAAACCAAGATGCTTGTAAAGCCAGATCAACCATTAGGGAGCAGTCTTAGCATTAAGCACACATGCCTGACCATTGATTTCCATATTCAGATGTACATAAACGGGTTGGTTGGATTGCAATTGCAGAAGCTGTCGTTGGATATGTCGAAAGCGATTCAAAGGACTCAGATCTGGCAGCTGCTCCCAGGAAAAATCTTGACCTAGAAGCAAGGGAAATGGGCGATGCTGGGATCGAACCAGCGACATCCTGCTTGTAAGGCAGGCGCTCTACCGCTGAGCTAATCGCCCTTAAAGACATTCTGCCCCAAGAGGGCATGCCGGGCTTGTTAAGCCTAGAACAGAACTGGCCATGAGCTCAGTGCCATGAGCTCAGACTGATCGAGAAGATCCGCCGCCGCCGCCGCCTGATTCTGTGTGCTGTCGTCATAAACAAGCAGCACAAGATC
>CAJWUF010000020.1 GCA_913047395.1 uncultured cyanobacterium | reverse complement strand
AAGAAAGCATCTGCTGCCAAGGCTCCAGCTAAGAAAGCATCTGCTGCCAAGACTCCAGCCAAGAAAACTTCTACTGCTAAGTCAGCTAAAAAGGCTTCCAGTACATCCGTTGGCACGGCGCGACCAGCTCGCCGTGCACGTAAAGCCAGTGGAGCTAGAGGTGGTATTGCCTCCACATCTGTAGCTAAGCGCATGGCAAAGGCAGCAGGTCGCCTCGGACCTACCGCTGTTACTGGCTCAGTGGCTAGTGTCAACGGCAGTCTTCCTGTGGCGCTCAACTGAGCGCCAGTCCCTTTAGAGGGGGCTGACTGACTGTTTCAGCAGTTCCCTCTCCTCTATTAAGGACCCTGGTGATTTTGTAAACAGCAAAAGTTTTACCAGCATTACCCAAGAGACCCTTTATTGCTTTTTGAGTAAGCGCTCAGCTCATCAAAGGGGATTTCACCATGCGTGTTATCCGCGTTGATGATCAATGCAATGCTGAGGTGGCGATTATGCCTAGGCGTTGATCACGTGAGAGGCATTGCGGTGAAGGAGTCATTACTTCCTGTGCTCCTTGGCAGCTTTGTATTGCCTTTACCAGAGGCTGCATTGCCCCTGTTGGCGTAAGAGGTGATCTGCGAGCACAAGAGCCACCATTGCTTCCACTATCGGTACTGCTCTAGGCAGCACGCAGGGATCATGTCGACCTTTTGCTGCCAGTGTCGTGGCATTGCCATCGGCGTCGATTGTTTGTTGATCTTTGCGGATAGTGGCTGTTGGTTTGAACGCCACTCTGATCACGATTGATTCACCGTTACTGATCCCCCCCTGGATACCGCCGGAGTTGTTGGTGGCTGTTTTTAGGCGACCATCATCACTGGGGAGGAAGGCATCGTTGTGCTCACTACCTTTGAGCAAGGTGCCGCCAAAGCCCGAGCCGATTTCAAAGCCCTTGCTGGCAGGTAGCGACATCACAGCCTTGGCGAGATCTGCCTCAAGTTTGTCGAATACCGGCATGCCCAGACCCACTGGAGCATTGCGTACAACGCACTCGATCACACCGCCGCAAGAGTCGCCTTCGCGGCTGATTGCTTCAATGCGTTCCACCATTTGTGCTGCCATGTCTTGGTTAGGGCACCGCACGATGTTGGCTTCTACATCATCAAGGCTGACTGCCTGCACATCGATTTCGGCCTCCAGGGTATGGATGCGTTTTACCCAGGCCAGTACTTCGGTGTTATGAGTTTTGGATAGCAATTGCTTTGCAATCGCTCCGGCGGCTACACGGCCTATTGTCTCGCGCGCGGAGGCTCGGCCGCCACCGCTGCGAGCTTGGATGCCGTACTTCGCCTGGTAGGTGGCATCGGCATGGGAAGGCCGAAAGGCTACCTTCATCTCTTTGTAGTCGCCTGGCTTTTGATCTTTGTTGCGCACCACCATGGCAATTGGTGTGCCAAGAGTTGTGTCGTTTAGCAGGCCGCTGAGAATCTCGACTTGATCTTCTTCCTTGCGGGGCGTAGTGATCTCGCTCTGGCCAGGTTTACGTCGATCCAGCTCGGCTTGGATCTTGCCTAGATCCAGCTCCAGCCTTGGCGGGCAGCCTTCCACGATTACTCCCACGCCACCTCCATGTGACTCACCGAAGGTACTGATTCGGAATAGATCCCCGAAGCTGCTGCCCATGAAGAACTCACTCTTATTAGAGAGTAAGGAGTTACTGCGCAGCAGGGTGATTGCTTTGTGCATTTTCAATTGATGACATGAGTGCTTGGAGGTGACGGGTGGGCTCAGTAGCGGTTGCGATCAGCGCATTGATTGTTAGCGTCGTTTTCAGCTTGAGCAATTGCTGAGATCCTGCGCTACCTAACCGATGGGTTCCGCTTCACCCTTTGAGCCTTCCTCCTTTGAGGTTTCAGGAGGCCCCCCCTCACAGCTGGGAGAGCGTGTATTGCTGGTGCGATTGCCCTGCAATCCAATTTTTCCTATCGGTCCGATTTATCTGGCCGATCACCTGCACAAGTGTTTCCCGGATCTTCCTCAACAGATTCTTGATCTGGCATCACTACCTGTGCTGGATGTTGAACGAGTGCTTTTGGCCAAGATCGATCAGTTTCGCCCCACCTTATTGGTGTTCTCCTGGCGAGATATCCAGATCTTTGCTCCGATGGATGGCCGTAGTGGTAATCCACTGCAGAATTCTTTTGAGGTGTTTTATGCAAGCAATCCGTTTAAACGGATGCGAGGTGCATGGGGCGGCCTGCTGTTGATGCTCAGCCATTACGGAGAGCTTTGGCGTAATCAGCGTTTGGTGCGCCACGGCCTTCGTGCTGCTCGCCGTTATGCCAGTGATGCACAAGTTGTTCTCGGCGGCGGGGCTGTGAGTGTGTTTTATGAGCAACTCGGACGCTCGTTGCCGAAGGGAACAATCGTGTCATTAGGGGAAGGCGAGCCCCTGCTTGAAAAGTTGTTGCGCAAGGTGTCTTTAGAAGATGAGCGTTGCTTTGTGGTCGGTGAGCAACCACGAACGGGCTTGATTCATGAGCAGCCCAAAAGTCTTCCCAAAACCGCTTGTGATTACGACTACATCTCATCGATATGGCCCCAGCTCAATTGGTATCTAGAGGGAGGTGACTTTTACGTTGGTGTGCAGACCAAGCGGGGATGTCCACATAACTGCTGTTACTGCGTTTACACCGTGGTGGAAGGTAAGCAGGTGCGCCTCAATCCCATCAAGGAGGTTGTGAGGGAGATGCGTCAGCTCTACGACCGCGGTGTTCGAGGATTCTGGTTTACGGATGCCCAGTTCATTCCAGCTCGTCGTCATATCGAGGATGCCAAGGAGCTCCTGAGGGCGATTCAGGCCGAAGGCCTGATTGGGATCCGTTGGGCCGCATACATACGTGCCGACAATCTTGACCTTGAGCTTGTGGATCTGATGGTGGCTACAGGTTTGAGCTATTTCGAAATCGGTATCACTTCAGGCTCTCAGGAGCTCGTTCGCAAAATGCGTATGGGCTACAACCTGCGGATTGTGCTTGATAACTGTCGGTTATTGGCAAAAGCTGGCTTTCGCGATCACGTGTCGGTGAATTACTCCTTCAACGTGATCGACGAACGGCCAGAAACGATACGTCAAACCATCGCCTATCACCGTGAGCTAGAACGCATTTTCGGGGTCGACAAGGTAGAGCCTGCAATCTTTTTCATTGGCCTCCAGCCTCATACTCATCTAGAGCAATACGGATTTGAACAGGGTTTGATTCAGCATGGCTACAACCCGATGAGCATGATGCCCTGGACGGCTCGCAAGCTGCTCTGGAACCCTGAACCGATGGGAAGTATTTTCGGAAGAATTTGTCTCGAGGCTTTTGATACAGACCCAGGTAATTTCGGACGTAGCGTGATGGACTTGCTTGAGCGGGACTATGGGGTGGCGCCTTTGGAGGAGGCTCTACGGGCTCCAGTTAGTGGCCGGCCGGCTATCGCTAAGGCGACTCGCTGACTCACCACCATCGTCGACGGAACCAGATCAGTAGAGCTAGACCAAGCCAACCTAGAAGTCCTCCGATCGGATTAGTAGCAGGACCTGTTAGCCATTCCGGTGCTGAAGCGTGCACTTCAACTAAGCCTTGAGTGAGTAAAAACCAGCCACCTACGAGCCCCCCGTGCAGCCCGATGGCTCCCCATAGCAAACCGCCGTCTGACCGTCGCTGAAGACCCAGAGCAAGGCCCAACATGAGCAGCCCTCCTAGTAGTCCAATTAGGGGAAGCAGCGGCAGTCTGAAGTGCAGATGCACCAAGCTGAAGAGCCCGGCTTGTAGCCACAGAGCCCGTTGTTTTCCTATAAGCAGGCTGAGCTCGCCAAGCAACCAGCCGCGGAATAAAAGTTCCTCGGCAAAACCAACGCCCAGGCCCAAAGCAAGTCCATTTAGGAGTAGCTCTGACGAAAGCCTTGGCTGCCAGTTGAGGCCTTGGGCCAGTGTTAAGCCGATCAGAGCTAATCCAAGTAACAGCACTGCCTTGATTAGGCCGTTAATCAAGGCACCAAGACTGTCTCTTGGTTTTCCCTTAATACCGAGGGCTTGCCATGTTTGGGATGTACCCCATGTCCGATGAACCCTCCATGGAAGGCTGATTAGCAGTGCCAAGAGAGCTGGTATTGCCGCAAATGTGGCTCGATGCTGTTCTGGCATTCCCAGTACTTGTTCCAGCAGCTGGATGCCGAGGAACAGGGCCACGAGCAATGCTGGGTAGAGCAGGGTCCCTGTCCAGCGAACGCTGTTTTTTCGCTCAGCATCAGCGCTGTTAACCATCAACTCTCAGGTTCGATCGTGCTGGTAAGACCCTTGGCTTTGAGGGTTTCGCAGTAAAACTCTGCTGGCTCTTGGTCACAGACGATCACAAGACCCACTCCTGTGTTGTGGGTCTCAATCATTACCGCCATGGCGTCTTGTTCGCTTAGCTGAGGCACCACTTGCCGCAGGGTGAGCACTACGTAATCCATGGTGTTAACCGGATCGTTGTGGAGCAGCACCTTGTAGAGCGGTGAGTTCTTACGCACCCGTTCGGTTTGCTTGTCAAGCACCGCTGCACCACCGGGGCTGCGGCTTGGTGTATCCACCGCCATGGCCAAGGATCTCGGTTGTGAACAATCTACGGGGAGCACGTATCGCAGCTTCGAGATTCCCATCACAAGGAAGTGATGCGTGTCATTGCTGATTGCACATTGACGCGACTGTTGAAGGCAGAAAGACGGAAATAGCCTTCTCCCGCTGCCCCAAAGCCGCTGCCTGGGGTTCCTACGACAAAAGCTTGCTCGAGTAAATGATCGAAGAATCCCCAGGAATCAAGGCCTTCGGGTGTTTTGATCCACACGTAGGGAGCGTGTTCTCCGCCATATACCGTGAATCCAGCGGTCATTAGCTCAGAGCGAATAATCGCGGCGTTTTCCATGTAAAAGCTCACCAGGGCCTTTGTTTGGGCTTGGCCTTCAGGGGAGTAAACAGCCTCGGCGCCGCGTTGAACGACGTAGTTCACGCCGTTGAATTTTGTGCTTTGGCGACGGTTCCATAGCTGCCAGAGTTCGACTTGCTTCCCGTCAGCAGCTTTGCCAGTGAGTCCTTTTGGCACCACGGTGAAGGCGCAGCGGGTGCCTGTGAAACCGGCATTTTTCGAGAAGGAGCGGAACTCGATGGCACATTCACGTGCCCCTTCGATTTCGTAGATGGAGTGGGGCAGGTGCGGATCTTGAATGAAGGCCTCATAGGCCGCGTCGAAAAGGATCAGCGCATTGTGTTCACGGGCGTATTTCACCCAGCGCTCTAGTTGGCTTTTGCTGGCTACAGCACCAGTGGGGTTATTGGGGAAGCAGAGATAGATCAGATCCGCAGCCTCCTTAGGTAGCTGGGCCTCGAAGTTATTGGTCGCGTTGATGGGTAGATAGGTGAGGCTTTCGTAGCAGCCGTTCTCTGCAGCATTTCCGGTGCGGCCGGCCATCACATTGCTGTCGACATAAACCGGATACACCGGATCGGTGACGGCGATGCGATTGCCTTCGCCGAGGATGTCGAGGATGTTGCTGCTATCGCATTTGGAGCCATCGGAGATGAAGATCTCTTCAGCGCTCACCTTGCAGCCACGGTTCTGGAAGTCTTGCTTGGCGATAGCTTCGCGAAGCCAGCTGTAGCCCTGTTCAGGGCCATAGCCATGAAATCCTTCAGAGGTGCCCATTGCGTCGATAGCGGCTTTCATTGCTTCGCAGCAAGCTCTTGGCAGTGGCTCTGTTACATCACCGATGCCGAGTCGGATTAGATCGATTCCGGGATGGTCGTCGCTGAAGGCTTTCACCCGACGGGCGATTTCTGGGAACAAATAGCCCGCTTTGAGTTTGAGGTAATTGCTGTTGATTTGAACCAAGGGGAAGGATGCTTTGCTGCGATGCATCCTGCTACGTAGATCGTCTCAGTGAAGGGCAACCTCCATACGATGGACCCAGAACAGGGCTATTGCTTGCCTTGACTGTCCCTTCTGCCAGTGCTTTACCAGTTTTCTCGAAACAGGAGCAGATCGTCTTTGAGAAGTTGATCGATTGCTCCATCAGCAAACCTGCTCGCTACTTGGGCAATGAGTTGGGAGTGGAACCCCGCGATTGGCCTGCAGCGCGGGTTCGCTGGGCACTTGCTTACCCCGAGCTCTATGAGGTCGGCGCAAGCAATTTGGGCCACATCATTCTTTATTCGATTCTCAATTCTGTGCCTTGGCAGCTTTGTGATCGCGCTTATCTGCCGGCACCTGATTTAGCCAAGAGGTTGCGGGAATTTCAGCAGCCTTTGTTTGCGGTGGAGAGCAGAAGACCGCTCTTAGCTTTCGACATCCTTGGCTTCAGTCTTTGCTATGAACTCGGTGCTACCAACATCCTCGAGATGCTTGATCTAGCAGGGGTTCCCTTGTTGGCAGCCAATCGTGGAGATCTGCCTCTAGATGACCCATCGGCGCCACCATTGATCTTTGCTGGAGGGCCAACAGCTACCAGTAATCCCGAGCCCTATGCAGCTTTTTTTGATTTTGTAGCCCTTGGTGATGGTGAAGAGCTGTTGCCTGAGATCGGTCTTTTAGTGGCGGATGCCAAGGCTGCTGGCTTGAGTCGCTTAAGGCTTTTGCAGGACTTAGCTCAGGTGCCTGGGGTTTATGTGCCGTCGCTTTATGGCCCTGGTGCTGACGGCATCTCAATCGTTCCCTTAGACCCTGTTGTGCCAGCCAGGATTTTGCGACGGGTGGCTAAGCCTATGCCCTATTACGCCACGGGCTTGGTTCCTCATATTGAAACGGTGCACGATCGGCTGACGGTGGAGATACGCCGCGGTTGCACCCGTGGTTGTCGTTTCTGTCAGCCCGGCATGCTTACTCGTCCGGCTCGAGACGTTGAGCCGGAGGCGGTGATTGAAGCTGTGCAGACTGGTATGAAGCGAACGGGACATAGCGATTTTTCGTTGTTGTCGCTCAGTTGTAGTGATTATTTGGCTCTGCCAGCGGTTGGTGTGGAGTTGCAAAATCGTTTGGCGGATCAGAATGTGACCCTTCAGTTACCCAGTCAAAGGGTCGATCGTTTTGATGAAGACATAGCTCATATCCTCGGAGGGGCTCGTAAGGCTGGTCTCACCTTTGCGCCGGAGGCAGGTACCCAGCGGCTACGGAACGTGATTAATAAGGGCCTTACGAATGCCGATTTACTTAAGGGGATTCGCACGGCGATGCAAAACGGCTATCGCAAGCTGAAGCTCTACTTCATGATTGGCCTACCGAGCGAAACGGATGAGGATGTAATTGGCATTGCTGATACCTGCCAGATGCTGAGGGAGCAATGCAGGGATCTTGGGCAATTGAACCTGAATATCACGATCAGCAACTTCACCCCTAAGCCACATACTCCTTTTCAGTGGCATAGCGTTTCCACTCAAGAGCTTCAGCGTCGTCAGCACAACTTGCGTCAGTCATTTCGGGCTCTTAGGGGAGTGAAGGTCAATTTCACTGATGTTCGGCTCTCTGCCATGGAGGACTTTGTTGGTCGCGGTGATCGTCGTCTTGCGCCAGTGATAGAAGCAGCCTGGCGGGCAGGAGCAGGCATGGATGCTTGGTTTGAGCACCTTGAGCGCACTTATCAGGCCTGGACTGAGGCGATTGCAGCTTCAGGGCTTAAGGGTCGCTATCGAGAACTGGAGCTGGGAAGCTGGGGGTCTACATCAGCTCTTGGCAACGATGGCCTGAGGGCTTTTTGCTCTAAGCCTTTGCCGTGGGATCACATTGACACTGGTATTGAAAAGAGCTGGCTGACAGAGGATTTGCAGCGTGCCTTAGAGGCAAAGGTGGTTCCCGATTGTTCCTTTGAAGGCTGTAGCAGTTGTGGAGTCTGTGGTCCTGAACTGGGTCAGAACAAGGTGGTTTCACCGCCGCCTGTACCGGATCGGTTGCCTCGGGAAAAACCTTTAAGCAATCGAGCTTGTCGCATCCGTTTCCAATTCGCAAAAACTGGACCGATGGCTCTTATTGGTCATTTGGATGTGATGCGCTTGCTTGGCAGGGCACTGCGCCGCAGTGGCTTGCCAGTGAGTTATAGCGGTGGCTTTCATCCCCTGCCTCGCTTGCAAATTGCTCTGGCCTTGCCCTTGGGGGTGGAAGCTTTTGGGGAGTGGATGGATCTGGAATTTACAGAGCTGGTGGATGCCGAGATCATTCGCCAGCAGCTTCAAGTCAACTTGCCAAAGGGCCTTTCTTTACTTAGTGCGGTATCTATGCCTGTAGGTAATAGCAGCCTCTCTCAGTCGCTGGTTGCTGCTTCATGGCGCTTTGATTTGGCTGTTGAGTCTGAGGCTCCGTTGAAGTGGTATCAGTGGCAAGCAGCGATTGGGGCTCTGATAGAAGCTCGTGAACTGGTCTGGCATGACACTGATAAGAAGGGTCGCCCGCGGCAACGAGATTGCCGGCCAGCATTGCGTGAGCTTCAACTTTGCAATGGTTTTGAGGAAGACGGCGAGTCTCTTTGCTTGGACGTCGTTCAACTGCGCCTTGAGGCAAGCATTGATTCAATGGGCCGTAGCCTTAAACCTGCTCAGGTGCAGCATTGGCTTGCAGAAGAACTTGGTTACTCCTTGCGGATGACGGGTGTGCAAAGAGAGGAACTCAATTTGCTTGAGTGTTAATATTGGCTTAGGACGAGAAGCCTCGGGCAAATTTTGCCACTGCTCCGTCCCGGCCTTCTTCATTCCAATTCTGAGGAAAGCGAGGCCATTTGTGCTGCTCGCTCATTCCGTTCCGTCTGATCGGGAGCAGTGAGACACCTCCATAGGAGTTTTCACTCCGTCTGCTTATTTAACGGCCTTTGGCTGTCAATTAGTTCCCCACCCGATGCAGTGTGCCGGCAGGCCATTGATCGGTTCTGAGTCCAGCAGGGCTCCCTATTTCTTTTCTATGCCCCAGCAAATTGTCATCGCTGAGCAGCTAAGGATCGCAGCTTTGCTCACAGATGAGCGAGTCGATGAGTTGATCGTCGCCCAGGGTCGATACCAGATCGGAGATGTTTACTTAGGCACGGTTGAGAATGTTCTCCCGGGCATTGATGCTGCTTTTGTCAATATCGGGGAAAGTGAAAAGAATGGTTTCATCCATGTCACTGATTTAGGCCCTCTGCGTCTGAAGAAAGGTGCTGCTGGTATCACCGAGCTTTTAGAGCCTCGTCAGAAGGTTTTAGTTCAGGTGATGAAGGAGCCAACAGGTACCAAGGGGCCAAGGCTCACTGGCAACCTGGCGTTGCCTGGTCGCTACTTGGTGCTGCAGCCCCATGGTCAGGGGGTGAATATCTCTCGTCGGATTAACTCTGAGGGGGAACGCAACCGGCTGAGAGCACTTGGGGTGTTGGTGAAGCCACCAGGAGCGGGTCTGTTAATTCGCACCGAAGCCGATGGCATCAGTGAAGATTTGCTGATTGATGACCTGGAGGCCTTGCTCAGGCAATGGGAAGCAATTCAGCAGGCAGCTGATACTGCTGCCCCGCCGGTGTTACTCAATCGCGATGAAGATTTTATTCATCGTGTATTGAGGGACCATGTCGGCCCAGATCTGGTGAGGGTAGTGGTAAATGACTCCGCTGCCGTGGAGCGGGTGAGCAGTTTCCTCGGTCAGGAAGGCACAAATGTATTAGTGGAGGCACATAACGAACCCACAGAGTTACTGGAGCATTACCGAGTAAATGCTGCCATCCGCGATGCGCTTAGGCCCAGGGTTGACCTGCCATCCGGTGGCTACGTGATCATTGAGCCGACGGAGGCACTCACTGTTATCGACGTCAATTCAGGTTCGTTTACTCGCTCGGCGAATGCTCGTCAGACGGTGCTGTGGACCAACTGTGAGGCGGCTATTGAGATCGCTCGCCAGCTGAAGCTTCGCAATATCGGCGGTGTGATCATTATTGACTTCATCGACATGGAGTCGCGCCGAGATCAGTTGCAGTTGCTGGAGCACTTCACTACGGCCGTTCGAGATGATTCTGCTCGTCCTCAGATTGCCCAGTTGACTGAATTGGGTCTGGTGGAACTCACTCGTAAGCGTCAAGGGCAGAACATCTATGAACTGTTCGGTAGGGCCTGTCCTAGTTGTTGTGGTCTTGGCCATGTAGCGGTACTGCCTGGCAAGGACCTGCTGCAGCCACTTGCTTTGGCTACTGGATTAGTGAGATCCACTACCTCTGTTCGGACTGAAGTTCAGCTGCCAGGAGACGGCGGCAATGGTCGCCGTCGGCGTGGTGGACGTGTTCGTTCCGGTGGCGGTGAGCTACCTGGCTTGACAGTTCCTGCTGCTGTTGCGAATGGAGTTGAGTCAACGACCATTGAAGCTGAAACTCAAGAGCACTCGTCATCGACTGAGGCTGTTAGTCGTCGTCAGGAGCCTGAACTAGTTGCTGTTCCAATGGATTCAGAACAGGAACAGGTGTTCGGCTGGCTTGGATTAAACCCTTTGCTTCTGCTCGAGACCCCTCCAGAAAACGACAACTTTTTAGTACGTGTGGTTCGTCCTGGAGACGATGCTGAGGAAGTGCTTGAGGAGGCTCGCCAGCAGCTTGCGGCTAGTTCAAATCGTCGTCGTCGTCGGGGACGAGGTGGCACTCGAGGCGTCGGCCGTGGTGTCGCCGAAGCCGGTGCTGAGAATTCTTCCTCCAACGGCACAGAGGCATATGTACAGCAAGCCAAGGTTGCCGAAAAGGATGAGCCTGTAAGCGTTGAAATCACTCCCCTTGAGGTAACCCATTCAGCGAGTAGCTCTGCTGAAGAAACCGCTTCATCAGCTCCACAGCCGGAGGTAGAGCCTGAAGATTCGCGCCGTCGCCGCCGTCGTTCTTCTGCCGTCGGCTGAGATGGATCCCTCGGCGGAGTGTATCGCCGGAGTCGATGAAGTCGGTAGGGGCTGCTTGTTTGGCCCTGTCTTCGCTGGGGCGGTAGTGCTGACTGACGATGCAGCAGTCGAGTTGTTAGCGGAAGGGTTGACCGATAGCAAGGCACTTACTGCTCGCCGTAGGGCTCACTTAGTGCCGTTAATCGAGAGCGCCGCGAGCGCTTGGGCTCTTGGTCAGGCTTCTGCACGGGAAATCGATGCGGAAGGCATCCGCATCGCGACAGAACGCGCCATGCTGCGGGCATTGCAGCGACTAGCTCAACCGTTGGAGCTGGTCTTGGTTGATGGCGTGCTGCCATTACGTCTTTGGATGGGGCCACAACGCACCGTGGTGCGGGGTGACAGCAGTTGTGCTGCCATCGCAGCTGCGAGTGTGTTGGCCAAGCAGGCTCGTGATGGCTTGATGAAGCGGTTATCTGGTCGCTTCTGCGGCTATGGCCTGGAACGACATGCTGGTTATGGCACGGCATTTCACCGTCAGGCTCTGCTGAAGCTAGGTCCAACTCCGCTTCATCGTTATTCCTTCCTAACCAAGGTTTTAGCTGCTCAAGGCAGAGTCGTTTGAGGGCATGGTTGGCTCTTGGCACCACTGGCGAAAATCCTTGATCAGCTGCTGACCAACACGGGCTTTGATGGCCAGCAAGATGCCGCTAAGAATCGATTGACCGGTGCTCTCTAAAACTCTATTGGGAATTAGCTTCAGCAGTGCTGGTGGGGTAACGCTTACAGACAGCAGAGCTTTTCCCTCTAGGCCACTTGGGGTGGCCTCCATGATGGCTTCTAGGCCGAGTTCAAAGTCGTCAATAAGAGGTAACCCCTCCAGTTCGCTATCTGTTGCGCGAATACTGAGTTTGCCGTCAGAGTTGGCTACTTCCAGGGAGACAACAGGATTTATCTGTAGCTGGAACACTTTTATGCTGGTTACTGCGTAGCTGAAGTGACCTTGCCCTAGCGGGGTGAGTTTTTCCCCATCGAGAAGGGCCGCCACCACTCTGTCCTGCTCATGTAAATAAGCAGGTAGGCGCTCAGTGTTTTGCTGCACCGGCAGATTGATTTGCTGGCTGGCTTGGAAAGCCAGAGGCATGGCTGGCAGTTGACGCGTCATGATCCTATCTACCTTCTTGCTATGCGCTCTTGATGCCAACACGTGTGGCCTTCCTCGGACCGGAGGGAACTTACGGAGAGCAGGCGGCTAGAGCTCTGGCGGAGCTTGAGGGATTGCCGAATCTTGAGCTCGTCCCCTGCGTTGGGCTGCGCTCTGTAGTTGAGCATGTGGTTAGTAAACGTTGTGAAATGGCGGTCGTTCCGGTGGAGAACTCCGTTGAGGGTGGAGTGACTGCCAGCTTGGATGCCCTTTGGTCTCATCCGCAGCTATGCATCCTCAGGGCGGTGGTGTTGCCGATTCGTCATGCCCTACTAAGTAGTGGTGGACTCAAAGATATTTCTGAGGTCCTCTCCCATCCTCAGGCTCTGGCTCAATGCAGTGGTTGGTTGGCTGAGCATCTTCCCGATGCTTTGCAGTTGCCGACGAGTTCCACAGCTGAGGCAGCCAGAATGGTTGCAGATAGTTGTTTTCGTGCAGCAATTGCATCTCGGCCTACGGGCCAGGAGAGAGGCCTTAAGGAACTGGCTTTCCCAATTAATGATGTGGCGGGTAATCGCACCAGATTCTTGTTATTGAAACAAGGAGAACCTCTTCAACGGGGTGATCTGGCCAGCTTCGCATTCTCTCTCCATGCAAATGCTCCAGGTGCCCTGCTAGAAGCGCTCACCTGTGTAGCTCGATTGGGGTTCAATATGAGTCGAATTGAATCACGTCCTTCAAAGCGGGAACTAGGGGAGTATGTGTTTTTTGTGGATGTGGAATTGATTGAGGGTGTTGATGGTGCTTGCGATCAGCTCATTGAGTCCTTGCAGCCTTTGTGTGAACATCTGGCGCATTTTGGTTCTTATCCCAGCAGCGATTTGCAACTCAATTGAGATCAGCCACGGCTACGGAAGACACCGAATTGCATTAGGCCATGGGCAAAAGCCCAACGCATTAACAAAATTGTTGGTATTTCTCTAAGCCCTTTGATTACAGCGCCTGGACCCAACCCGAGTACGGCACCGGGACGGCGAATCCCTTCGAGAATTGAATCATTCCAGGACGGCAGAGTGGATATGGTCCAGTCGTCTGTTTCAACAGGGCCTCCGCAATAACGGCTTTTGAGCAAATGACGACGGAAGCCTGCAATGCTGGCGAACTCAGGATGGGCCCACTGGTTGAGCAGCTGATGCATCACCCACCGTTCTATGCGGTTCATCTTTTTGTCTTCATAATCGCGACGGTTCCAGTCGGCCACAGCTAGTACACCGCTTGGTCGGAGCACTCGCAGTAGTTCATCTGCGTAGCGCTGCTTGTCAGGCATATGGGGGCCTGCTTCCACGCTCCAGACAGCATCGAAGCTGCCTTTGGCAAGTTTTAAATCGAGGGCATCCATTACCTGGAATCGGCAGTTCATTCCCTTCGGTGTTAGTTGTGTGGCACGCTTCACCTGGGCTGGACTAATGGTGATGCCAAGCACATCAAAGTTGTAATCCCTGGCCAGGATCCTTGTGCTGCCACCGATACCACAGCCAACGTCAAGCACTCGGGATCCTTGAGGTAATTCAGCAAGTCCACTCCACTGCACCAGTTCATGCACGAAATCTTCCTTCGCGGCTCGGAAATCTCTGCTGCGAGGAGGCTCGCCGTAATGACCGAGGTGGACGTGATCGCCCCAGAGCCGCTCGAGCAGTTGGTCATTAGTCCAGGCGTCGTAGGCAGAGGCCACACTGTCGCTGGATTCGTAACGCCGATCCCGTTTGCTCCAGATCAGCGCAGCAGCAGCCAGGCTCGTTGCTGTCAGGATTAATATCCAGAGCCAAATCCCCATTAATTGTTGGCCTGGTCGACGTTGCTGAGGCTGTCTTTGAGAACGGTGCGGGCTGCAAGCTGACGGCGGGTATGGTCGAGCATCTCGTATTCACGCTGGAGGCGATGGCTGGTTTTTGTTAGCTCTAGTAGGGCTTGTTGCTCTTCAGCTACAGGGCCACCGAGATGTGCACCGATCCAGAACGAGAGTTCCCTTGGCAGATTGGGCAGGTCATCTGGCAGGGTGTGATCTGAGCCTGTGAGCTTCCCTGTGAGGAACACCACATCGTCCAGGGCCTTCGCAACGCTGTTGTAGAGCTCCTGTAGTTGATTGTGGTTGTCTGCTTCGTCGTCTTCGACCCAGCTCACCATGGCTGTGCGGAAAGGGGCTTCTCTGATTACTTCAAGTATGCGGAAGCGTTGTTGTCCGAGGGTGACGATGTTGCTGCGACCATCTTTAGATGTTTTGTGTTGCAGGATTTCTGCGCAACAGCCCACATCTGCAATGGTCTTCGTTTGGGGATCCCAGCGCACAACACCAAAACGACGGTCGCTTTCAAGCACGCTTTGAAGCATTATTCGATAACGAGATTCAAAAATATGCAGTGGCAGCACTTCTTGGGGAAAAAGCACGACATCCGGCAGAGGGAATAGAGGCAACTCCCTGACGGAGAGGTCAGTCACGGATATCGTCCTAAAGAGATGGAAATCCTAGTTAGCCAATTTGGATCTCGGTTGATTTTTAGAGCTTCACTTCAATGTCCACACCACTTGGTAGATCTAGTTTCATTAGGGCATCAATAGTTTTGGCAGAAGGGTTGTAAATATCGATGATGCGCCTATGAGTGCGCGTTTCGAAGTGTTCCCGTGAATCCTTATCTACATGGGGTGAGGTAAGTACGCAATAAATCTTCCGCTTGGTGGGTAGAGGGATCGGGCCGATTGCCGTTGCGGCAGTGTTGTCGGCTGTTTCAATGATTTTGTCGCAGGAAAGATCCAGCATGCGACGGTCAAATGCTTTAAGGCGGATGCGGATCTTTTGCTGAGCGATAGCCGTGGACATGAAAGGTTCAGGCGAAGTCCCCTTTGTGGGGTTGGGGGATGGATTTTCGAGGTTCTTTGGAATTGCGATGAACGCTGAACGTTCCCGCAGGCTGAAGTATTGAATTTAGGGGATGAGAGGGCACAAAAGGCCCAAAATCATCCCCATCATGATCATTCGATGATCTTCGAAACCACACCGGCACCGATGGTGCGGCCGCCTTCACGAATGGCGAAACGCATACCTTGCTCGATAGCAACAGGGCAGATCAATTCACCAGTCATTTTGATGTTGTCGCCTGGCATCACCATCTCCACGTTGGAGCCGTCTTCGGCTGTGAAGGCGGTAATTTGGCCGGTAACATCAGTTGTACGGATGTAGAACTGCGGACGGTATCCGGCGAAGAAGGGGGTGTGGCGTCCACCTTCTTCTTTTTTGAGGACGTAAACCTGACCCTCGAATTTAGTGTGAGGTGTAATTGAGCCTGGCTTGACTAGTACCATGCCGCGCTCGATGTCTTCCTTTTCTATGCCGCGAAGTAGGAGACCGCAATTGTCGCCCGCCAAGCCTTCGTCAAGATCTTTGCGGAACATTTCCACACCGGTAACGGTGGTCTTGCGGCTGTCTCTGATTCCGACAATTTCAATTTCCTCGCCTTTTTTGACCTTGCCGCGCTCGATTCGTCCGGTGGCCACGGTGCCACGACCAGTGATTGAGAAAACGTCCTCTACGGCCATTAGGAAAGGTTTTTCGATTTCTCTCTCTGGTTCTGGTATGGATGCATCAACTGCGTCCATTAACTCATCGATCTTTGCTTCCCATTCAGCTTCACCTTCAATGGCTTTGAGACCAGATACTTTGACGATGGGGATGTCATCACCAGGGAAGTCGTAGCTGCTCAGGAGTTCACGGATCTCCATTTCAACTAGCTCGATGATTTCTTCATCGTCGACCATGTCGCATTTGTTGAGAGCGACAACCAGTGCAGGCACGCCCACCTGCTTGGCAAGAAGGATGTGCTCCTTGGTTTGAGCCATGGGACCATCGGTTGCTGCGCAAACCAGGATGGCTCCGTCCATCTGCGCCGCACCGGTAATCATGTTTTTCACGTAATCAGCGTGACCGGGGCAGTCCACGTGTGCATAGTGACGCCCGACGGTTTCGTATTCCACGTGGGCGGTGTTGATAGTGATACCGCGCTCACGCTCTTCAGGCGCGCCGTCGATCTCGGCGTAATCTTGCACCTTGGCTTGACCCTTTTTCGCAAGCACACTTGTGATGGCTGCGGTCAGGGTTGTTTTGCCGTGATCGACATGGCCGATGGTGCCAATGTTGACGTGAGGCTTGTTCCTCTCAAACTTCTCGCGAGCCATTTTGTAAAAGAATCGGGGGGTGGAAAGTGGGTGTTATAGAGATCAGGAATTGCCCTGATTCTTGGAGATGATGGCTTCAGCAACGTTGCGAGGAACTTCCTCGTAATGGCTGAACTCCATCGAGAAGATACCCCGACCTTGAGTCATGGATCGGAGCTGGGTGGCGTAACCGAACATTTCGGCTAATGGCACTTTGGACTGCACTTTAGAGAGTCCATCGTCAATGGACTGGCCTTCAACCTGACCTCGCCGGGAGGACAGATCGCCGATGATCGAACCGAGGAAATCCTCGGGGATCTCGACTTCAACCTTCATCATCGGTTCAAGCAGCACAGGATTGCACTTTTTTACGCCGTCTTTGAAAGCCATCGATCCGGCGATTTTGAAAGCCATCTCGGACGAGTCCACATCGTGGTAAGACCCGTCAACCATGGTGACTTTCACATCGATGAGCGGATAGCCAGCGATAACGCCGGATTCGCATGTTTCACGCATGCCTGATTCGGCAGGCTTGATGTATTCCTTGGGAACGATGCCGCCGACAATCTTGTTGACGAATTCAAAGCCTGACCCCGGTTCTCCGGGTTCCATTTCGATTACCACGTGGCCGTATTGGCCTTTACCACCAGTTTGGCGGGCAAACTTGCCCTCGCCTTTAGAGCTCGCACGAATGGTTTCTCTGTAGGAGACCTGTGGAGCGCCGATGTTGGCCTCAACCTTGAATTCTCGCAGCATGCGATCCACGAGAATTTCAAGGTGAAGTTCGCCCATGCCAGCAATCACGGTTTGACTGGTCTCAGGGTCTGTGCTGACGCGGAAGGTGGGATCCTCTTCCGCTAATGAAAGCAGGGCTTTGGAAAGTTTTTCCATATCACCCTTGGTTTTGGGCTCAACAGCCACCGATATCACTGGCTCGGGGATGTAGAGGGTTTCTAGAACAATCGGATCATCAGTAGTGCAAAGGGTGTCGCCTGTTGTGGTGTTCTTCAGGCCTAGAACAGCACCGAGATCTCCTGCTCGTAGTGCATCGACCTCTTCACGGTCATCGGCCTTGAGAATGATCAGTCGGGAAATCCGTTCTTTCTCGTTCTTCGTGGAGTTCAGGACATAGCTGCCTTTCTCGAGCACCCCTGAGTACATGCGTACGAAGGTGAGCTTTCCGTAGGGGTCCGCCATCACCTTGAAGGCCAAAGCACTAAATGGTGCGTTGTCATCGGATGGCCTTACTGCCTCCTTGCCATTCGGGAGTAAACCTTGAATCGGGGGCACATCAACAGGAGCGGGCAGGTAGTCCACAACTGCATTGAGCAAAAGTTGAACGCCCTTGTTCTTGAAGGCAGATCCACACAGCAAAGGGACAAGGCCGTGATTGAGAACCCCTTCGCGAATGCCTGCTGCAAGTTGGGCTTCGCTTAGTTCTTCCGTCTCTAGAAAAACTTCAATCAGTTCTTCGTCGGTTTCAGCAACACATTCCATCAGCTTGGCTCGCCATTCAGCGGCAAGCTCTTTCATGTTGTCTGGAATCTCTGTTTCTTCGATGTCCTGACCAAGATCATCCTTATAGATGAAGGCTTTGTTTTTAACGAGGTCAATAATTCCGCTCAGATCTCCCTCTGCACCAATAGGCAGCTGGATTGGGATGGCGTTGGCTTTGAGGCGATCCTTGATTTGGTCGTGAACCTTGAGGAAGTCCGCACCGGTGCGGTCCATTTTGTTGACAAAAACCATCCTCGGAACGGAATAGCGATCGGCTTGCCGCCAGACGGTTTCTGATTGAGGTTGAACTCCACCTACCGCACAAAACACAGCGATAACACCATCGAGCACTCGCATCGAGCGCTCCACTTCAATGGTGAAGTCAACGTGCCCTGGGGTGTCAATGATATTGATGCGGTGATCGTTCCAGGTTGTCGAGATCGCAGCCGCTGTAATCGTGATTCCGCGCTCGCGCTCCTGAGCCATCCAGTCAGTGACGGCGGCACCGTCATGCACCTCGCCCATTTTGTGAACCACACCCGAATAGAACAGGATGCGTTCAGTACAGGTAGTTTTGCCAGCGTCAATATGGGCGGCGATCCCGATATTTCTGACACGTTCCAGGGGGAAGGCGCGAGCCACAGGAAATTCTCCGGTGTTGTTCGTTAAAAGGCGGCTGAGACTCTACAGGTCAGCCTTTGCAACGTTTGAGTATTGCAGGTGCTTTGCTTGGGCTTAGTAGCGGTAGTGAGCAAAAGCCTTGTTGGCTTCAGCCATTTTGTGGGTTTCTTCTCGCTTGCGAACAGCACTACCCGCTTCATTAGCGGCATCCATGAGTTCGGCAGCAAGCTTTTGGGCCATGCTGCGGCCATTACGGGATCGAGAAAAGTTCACCAGCCAGCGAAGAGCCATTGCGGTGCCTCGCTCCTGACGAACCTCCATCGGTACTTGATAGGTGGCACCACCAACACGACGGGCTCTTACTTCTACAAGCGGAGTGGCGTTCTTAACAGCTGATTCAAATAGTTCTATCGGGTCACCACCGGTGCGCTCATTGATTAACCCAAAGGCTTGAGAAAGGATGCGCTGTGCTGTTGATCTCTTGCCGTGTTTCATCAACCGGGAGACCATCATTGTCGCCAGTCGGTTGTTGAATTGGGGATCAGGCAGAACTGGGCGTTTTTCTGCTGCGTTGCGGCGGGACATAGACCGTTAGAAGTGGAAGAGGGTGGCTAGGGGCTAATGGGCAAAGTAGGAGGCCCTTTACTCCTGCTGGGAAGCTTTGGCACCGTATTTAGAACGAGACTGACGACGATCCTTGACCCCTGCGGTGTCTAGGGTCCCGCGGATGATGTGATATCTAACTCCTGGAAGATCTTTGACTCTGCCGCCGCGAAGAAGTACAACAGAGTGCTCTTGAAGGTTGTGGCCGATTCCGGGGATATAAGCCGTGACCTCAAAGCCTGAGGTAAGGCGTACGCGTGCCACTTTGCGCAGGGCTGAGTTGGGCTTTTTAGGCGTGGAGGTGTATACCCGTGTGCAAACACCTCGTCTCTCTGGACAGCCGCGCAGAGCTGGAGATTTTGTCTTTCGAGTTAGGCGCTGTCGCTCAGTTCGGATCAGCTGTTGGATGGTTGGCATCGACGCTCTGCATGCGGTCGGACATCCGACCTAATTCCACGATCTACCACCATACCGTTTCGTCTTGCCTGATTGCCGATACGGCTAAATAGATTGTGGCCAGAATATTTTTTTACTCAAGGGAGTCTTCCCTCAATTACTAAAAGCTATGGAGGGTGTATTGACCTATATGCCGCATAGTTCACAGGCGTCGCAGCTATTGGGTTGCACTTTTGAGTTGCGAAGGTTTCATTCCATCATTTTTGGGTCAATGGCTCCTTGCCTCAGGCATTCTCAAGACTCTGCGTATCCTTTGCCGGAGCGTTTCGTCCTATTGAACAATGAGTCCTAAGCCGTTCTGTACTCGAGGTGGTGTGCCTCTACCTGTTACCACCAATTGATTTGCAACTAATAGGGAGGTGGAACTGCCTCCATCCAAGTTAAGGCCTTCACTAAGCCCGAGTTGTTTAAGTGCCAGGCTTGTTTCTAGAAGGGTTGGGTCACTACCTCTTGTCCCTTTGAGGGTTAGTAGCCAGATCTTGCCCCCACCTTGGCCCACCACACTGCGGGGCGCGGCAAGGGATAGAAAGCTTGGGCTGAAACCTTCCTGCCTCCCAGCAAGAACTACACGCCCGTTTTGAAGCAGTAGGGGACCTCCCCCAAGCACTTGAGGCAGATCACCAAGAGGATTTGAGACCTTTGTCCGCACGCTCACTGTTTCGCCAGGTACAGCTGGTAATGGCAAGCCTCCTCTGGTCACGATCAGATCTCCATCTTTCCTTAGCGGAACTCCTCGCTTTAGTTCCCTTTGCCCGAAGCTCTGCACCACTTGCCCTTTGATGACCATCATGGCTTTCTCTTCACCGCTGAGGGCTCGATAGATCGGTCCCCAGGCGCTGGTGTAGCGGCTAAGGCCTTTTTGCACATAGCCACTATTCAAGGTGCCAAGGCGCCACCGCTTCCCGCTAGGGCCTTGAAGTTCTTGTTGGAGTTGCAGACGCCCGAACGACAGGTGACCTGTAGGCCCCCAGCCGATTGCTCCTCGGTTGAGGATTGGTCCTGAAAACCATTCGCCATCTATTCGCAATGCCCCAAGGGGTAATTGACGAACCCGATTGAAGAAGCCTCCGTTGATGGCGATCAGAGCTCCGGCAGGATGAGCTAGCTGGTTGAGAAAACGCAGGCCTTGTTGATGACCAATTTGCGGCAGAGGCCGCAGTAGCAGTCCTTGCTTTGATAGATCTGTACCCACCCGAGTGATCCGCAAGGGCTTCACTCCGACGGTTACTAGCTTTGTATCGAATATCAGGCCGCGGCGGATTAGAGCCTGGATAGACGGATCAAGAAGGGGAGAGCGAAGGTTTGTTCCGTCGTGACGTGTGCCAATGCCGTCTAGGACAATGCGCCAGGGTTTATTCAGGGTGAGGCTGCTGAGGGCTTCTGCCTGACCGAGGAGCACGAGGCCATTGCGCTGCTGTTTGGGCATCAGGCCTAGTGCCTGCATCTGCCCACGCTGTCTGGCGTTGACCTGAAGATTAAGCAGGAGATTATTCCCTAGACGTTGTATCAACGCAGGACCGCTGAGGTCGAGCACCAGACGGTTGGCCATGCTGCCCTTGCCTTGCCGAAGACCGTTGAGTCGGGGGGTTGGCAGCTCTACGTTGAGGACATTGTTTTTCCGTCGAATCTTTACTCCCGCAGCTGTGAGCCAATCGGCCACATTCAATGCCACCTCATCCTCAAGGGTGATTTGAGGGAGAGACTTCAAAGAGGCTTTGCTCCCGTACCACTGCAGTTGCTGCCCATTCGCTTGGGTGGATTGGTGAAAGCCAAAACGTCCGATCAGTAGATCTAGAGGCAGCCAGAGTTGGCTCGGAGGGCCACTGTGGTGGCCTATCCAGCGCCAAGGTGCCTCAACAAGTTGGCCATCTATTTTGAGACGATCACCGTCGAAAAAGTTCGCGGCTCTTATCTCTACAGCGGTAGGTGGAGGTGGAGGAGCAACCATGACTTGAACGCTAGCCTTGCTATTTGGCTAAGTCTTAGAAGGGCGCCTCCCTAGGATCCTCAATTGCGCCTTTCACTGTGCCCGCAGTTTGCTGCGGCGCATTGAAATAGTTTGACTGAAGCTTATGTCTCACGTTTCTCGTCGTCCTCATTGGCCCCATCGCGACAGCAGTGCTCCTGCGGCCGTGGTTGGCGAAAAGGATGCGTGTGGCGTGGGCTTTTTGGCCCAGATCGATGGAAAAGCTAGCCATTGGATTTTGCAGCAGGCACTAAGAGGCTTGGATTGCATGGAGCACAGAGGTGGCTGCGGAGGTGATGGCGATTCCGGTGATGGTGCAGGCGTGCTTTGCGCTATTCCCTGGAGCTACCTTCAGGCTGTTTGGCCTGAGGTGGAAGGTTCTTCTCCTGATCTAGGCCTGGGCATGCTGTTTATGCCTCGTGATGCTGTTCGCCGCGAACAGGCACGTAGCTTTTGTGAGCAGGAGGCGGAGTCTCTAGGCCTTAGCTCCAGAGGATGGCGAGATGTCCCTGTTGATATTGAAGTTTTAGGTCCGCTTGCCCGTGATAACGCGCCTGTAATCGAGCAGTGGCTGGTGAAGGGATCGCAGCAAGGAGATGCTTTGGAGGCCTTGTTATTTCGATTGCGCCGTCGCATTGGTGATCGTGCCAGGCATGCCTGGGGGGAGAGCGCTATTGATCTCTATGTGACCTCACTAAGTAGTCGCACTGTTGTCTACAAAGGCATGGTTCGATCGGAGGTGCTTGCGGCCTTCTATGCCGACCTGCGCGATCCGCGCTTTGAGGTGCCTTTTGCGGTTTATCACCGTCGCTTCAGCACCAATACGTTGCCTCGTTGGCCACTCGCCCAGCCGATGCGCTTGCTAGGGCATAACGGTGAGATCAATACCTTGCTGGGCAATCTGAATTGGGCTCGGGCTACCGAAGTCAACCTAGATGAGGTCTGGGGTGACCATGCGGCCGATCTCAAGCCAGTGGTTAATGCGGCTTTTAGTGATTCTGCAAATCTCGACGCGACCCTGGAGTTGCTTGTGCGAAGTGGTCGTCCGATTGTCGACAGTTTGCTTACTTTGGTGCCTGAGGCATTTCGCGACCAGCCTGAGCTAGCCAATAAGCCAGAAATAAAGGCCTTCTATGAGTATTCGGCGTGCACCCAGGAGCCCTGGGATGGTCCAGCCCTACTTGTGTTTGCAGATGGTTGCAGCGTTGGGGCCACCCTTGATCGCAATGGCTTGCGTCCTGCTCGTTATTGCATAACCAGTGACGGATTTGTGGTGATGGGTTCAGAAACTGGTGTTGTTGAGCTTGAGGAAAGTCGCATCATCGAGAAGGGGCGACTTGGTCCTGGGCAGATGCTGGCGGTTGATCTTGAGCGGGGTCGTTTATTGCGTAATTGGGATGTCAAGCAGGAGGTGGCTGAGCGTTATCCCTATGGCGAATGGCTTAGTCAAAACCGCCGCACTCTCGGTAGGGAGGCTTGGCTCCAGGACTCTCTACTAGGAGATCTGGATCTGCTTCGGCAGCAGACAGCCTTTGGTTTCACCGCTGAGGATTTTGAGTTGGTGATCGACGCTATGGCTGGTGGGGCAAAAGAACCCACCTTTTGCATGGGTGATGACATCCCCCTAGCGGTGCTCTCTGATAAGCCTCACCTTTTATATGACTATTTCAAGCAGCGCTTTGCGCAGGTAACCAACCCTCCGATTGATCCCCTGCGGGAAAAGTTGGTGATGAGTCTTGAGATGCATTTGGGTAAGCGTGGTTCACCGCTTCAGCCTGAGGCAGCGGCGGCTTCGGTGATCCATCTCAATACACCGATACTCAATGAG
>CAJWUF010000019.1 GCA_913047395.1 uncultured cyanobacterium | reverse complement strand
CTACCGTTGGCAAAGTTCTGGGGGTTGAAAGTACTAAGGTCGGCATTGAGATCTACTTTCCAGCCCAAGGTCTGACCACTTAGCTCTGCTTCTAGGCCGAATAGGTCAGCGGCAGTTACTGGTTGTGAAACTGTGCCAATGTCAATCGAGCTACCCGGTGCGATGTAGCTGTTTGTTTTCCCATCAATGGCTCGCTGTAGAAGGAACTGAGGCTGGAGAGAGAGGGTGTAGTTCTTGCTCAGTTCTATTGGTTTAAGTTCGCGACCAACGAAGAAACCATCTCGGTCTTTGTTGTCTGTGCCAAGCACCCAGCGATTTTCGACTTCCTCTTGCTTTTTGATTCGTTGATTTCTGGAGACTGGGATAGGTAGCCGTTCTTCGATGATCAGTTGATTGCGGCGGCTTCGGATCAAGATGTCCCCGTTGGCTGCCTCAGTTGCAACTACATCTTCTGCGTCAATGCGTGTTTGAGCAGGCGTAAAGGGATCATTGGAGAAGCCCATGCGATCGGCTTTCCAGCCTTCGGGGGTAATAGTGACCTTTGCGGCTTGTACCCTCCAGCGGCTTATTGATCCTGAAATAAGTTCAGCCTTCCCTTTCAATGGAGAAACACGAACTCCTCCATACTTATTTTTTTCTTCAATGTTGCTGTTTGTTTTTGGAATTCCTTGTCGCTTCTCAATAGTCAGGGCCTGTTGGAAGCGGATGCTGGAAATACGTTGATCGATGTTGGCAATTGCCTTGGCGCGTAGCGCTTCTTGCTCTGCAGGAGAAAGTTTGGAAGAGCTTGTTTGGGTCAGCCTTTGAGGTGTAGCAGCAGGTTGGGTAGTTGAGGTGCCTAGGGGTAAAGCTGCTGCCTGAGCGGCAGGATCACCGTCACCAAGCGTGATCGATTCCAATGTTTCCGAGAGGCTTTGGCGAGTTGGCCTGCTAGCTCGATCTGGGTCAGGACAACCAAGCGGTGGTGGAACGTCAACTTGTTGCGCCAGTTTGTTGTCTTCGCCCCAGCGGTATCGCAAGCCGACAAGGTATGCATTGCTGCCTTCTTTGACACCGCTATAGGTGCCGAACGCTCCTGAGCGGTGGTGAATGCGTCCAACAAGGGATAGTTGTTGTGAGACGGCCGCTTCAAGCTCAAAACTTAGATAATTGAGTAATTGTGCGTAGTTCTCTCGGTATGTGCGCTCATAGTTGCTATTGGCTGTGTTGTAGCTGATGCCCTGTACAAAGCCAAAACTTAACCACGGCTGTACCCATAGGCGTGCCCCGATTCCCAGTACACCTTCGCCGAAACTCTGAGCGGGTGTATCTGCATATGGCACTGATTGATTGAATTCTCCTCCAGCTTGTTTGTTGGCATGGTGGCCAAAGAAATCCGCCTCAAGCTCAAGTGCAAAGGGTCCGGCGCGATGGATTCTTTTTTGTAGACCCAGGCCTAAAAGATATTCCGGCCGCATGCGGCCATTGAATAGAAAGGTGTCTCCAAAATTGGAGTCAATCATTTGGCCTCCCCAGGCTGTTACAGCCCAGGGATGGGGATGCCAGTCAGGGATTGACGGCAGCACCGGCGGGCAGGCCATGTTGGATTCGTTTTTGTTCTCTTGCTGCAGCCAGTTGGTTTCAGGAGGGTTTTCTTCATCCCAGACCGAGTCTTTATCCCAGATTGAGCCGGAAGCAATTTGGTTGTTGAAGTCTGCAGTGTTTTTGCGATTTAGTTCAAGGTCTAAGGCTGTAGGGAAGCCGAGGCTTTCACTTTCTTGGGTAGGTAGGCGCGTCCATGGCTCTGAGCTGCCTTCAGCAGTTTGAGAATTAGATTTGAGTTCGCTCGCTGCAGTGTCGAGATCTAGAACGCCATAAACATCTTCCAGCTCGCCTTCTTTTTGAATCAGGCTGTAGCGAAGGGTACTGGCTTGGAAGTACTGAGATCCCTTGCGGAAACGAACACTCCCCCTTGCATAAAGAGTGTTGAAGTATTTGTCGAACTCAATGCGATCTGCCTGAAGGATGCCGCCGTTGAGATGTGCTTTGACACGACCTTCAGCAATAAAACGTTCTTGCCGTGCGTCATAACGCTGGCGGTCAGCCTGAAGTTTGAGCTCTTTTGGGGGTGTAGGAGATTCCTCAGTATTCCTTGTCTGAAGTTGGGTTTCTGCCTCTGCTGATTGCTCCAGTGGAGTGACTGGTATTGCTATCGGCGCAGGCTTAATGGGTATAGAGGTTTCTTTGTTGAAAGAGTTGCTCGATTCAGCATGAACTTTCACAGGTATAAAACCTGTCGCCACTGCTGCGAGCAGTCCTGCTATACGGATGGAGGGGCTTATAGCCACCAGAGCGCTTCTGCTGCGGCGCCCGATCTTGCCACAAGCGATAGTGGATCTGAGATGACCTCAGTCCAGTGCGTGGCGTGACCCGATCCAGAAGAGTTCTGGCCGTGAGACGTCAGTCTTCGAGATCCTTACGTGCAGGCGTCCGAGCGGGATCGCTGGCCAAAAAGCCGAAGACGAATACAGCAATGAAGAAGAAGACGACCGAGTAAACGGAGAGCTTGAGGGCGAGCATGGAGACCGATCAGCTTCTAGTACATCAACAACATCTTATGGGGCATAGCGGGGGTATAGCGATGCAGAAGCGGCTTCAAGCCCAACGATTGGCGTGGATTGAAACTTTTCGAAGTCGCTCTCGGAGGGATCTAAAGCCAGGTTGGTACCGCCAGGGGGATCGTGAACGGCGTTCTGTTCTTCAGGATGCATGGGGGCAAACCCATCGGCCTGACTGGGTTAAGAGGGGGTTGTTGGTCTGGCCCCGCGGTGGGGTTTGGCTGCAATTACAGCAAGAGATCCTCTGTCCTGAGGATTGGCGACAAGTTCGGGGCAGTTGTTTGCGGTTGGTGTTGAGCTGGTGGGCAGATCAGGTGCGGCTCTGGGTGGATGGTGTGTTGATTCATCAGGGGGATTTGTTTGATACCACTTGCCGCTGGATGCTTCCCGAATCGATCTGTCGGGATCAACCTTTAAAGCTGCTTTTGGAGCTGCGGAGTCCTTGTCATGACGATGGCGCGCTGATCAATAGCGAGCTGGTGCTGGAGCCTCGCGTTGGTGAAATGGATCTAGATCAGGTTTTGCTGCCTGAAGCGCTTGAGCTGTATCTAGAAGCAGGAGAGCCACTGCCGGATGACTGGCTTGAGCTGGATCCGCACAGTCAACAGGCAAACGTGGCTGTTGATCGACAACTCCTTAAGACAGCACGGCCGCCTGGGTTGATCCATTGGACAGGTCATGCCCATCTCGATTTGGCCTGGTTGTGGTCAGTGGCAGATACCTGGCAAGCGGCAGAGCGCACTTTCAGCTCAGTGCTGCAACTGATGCAGCGATTTCCTGATCTTCACTTCAGCCATTCCACGCCGGCTCTTTATCAGTGGGTTGAGCATCACCGCCCAGCTCTTTTTGCTGCGCTGCAGGCCGCAAGTCGTGCGGGTCGCTGGGAACCTATCAATGGCCCTTGGGTCGAGACTGATTGTGTGCTTGTGAGCACTGCTTCGCTTTGGCGACAGTTCACGCTTGGTCAGCAGTACAGCCGAACAGCATTCCCGGAGTGGTCGCACGAGCTGGCTTGGCTTCCAGATAGTTTTGGTTTTGCGGCTGGATTGCCAGCGGTTGCTGCTCAGACAGGAGTCCGTTGGTTCTGTACCCACAAGTTGGCTTGGAATGCAACCAATTCCTTCCCGCATCGACTTTTCCGTTGGCGCAGTCGTGGGCAGGCGGAGCTACTGGC
Organism: uncultured cyanobacterium; assembly: GCA_913047395.1. Taxonomy (GTDB): domain Bacteria; phylum Cyanobacteriota; class Cyanobacteriia; order PCC-6307; family Cyanobiaceae; genus Prochlorococcus. The sequence goes on along the minus strand of CAJWUF010000019.1, from coordinate 19,605 downwards.
TTTGATGCTCCCGCCCATTGGTACTGGTGGAAATCCGATAGCGATGCTTCGTGAACAGAAGTCCTGGAGCGCTTCTACTGCTATTGAAGAGGCGTTGTGGCTTCCGGGAGTTGGTGACCACGGTGGTGGCCCCACCGCTGAAATGCTTGAACAGTTACAGCTTTGGAAGGATCACCCTCAGGCTTTGCCACAGAGGCCGGGCACAGTGCGCTCATATCTTGCGGCGCTTGAAAACCATGCTGACAAGTTGCCGGTGTGGCGTGATGAGCTTTATCTCGAGCTTCACCGTGGTTGTGCAACCACCCGCCCAGATCAGAAGCGGCATAACCGCAACTTGGAAAGACTTTTAAGAGAAGCGGATCTGGTTGCCGCTTTGTTGGCTTGCCATCTAGGCCAGAGGGCCGCTGCTTTTAAACCTGTGCCTTGCTCATTGCCAGATTGGCGGCCACTGCTCTTTCAGCAGTTTCACGACATCCTTCCTGGCACTTCGATCCCAGAAGTATTTGAGCAGGCTGAACCGATCTGGCAGTCTTCATCTCTTCAGACGAAGCGCAGCCGTGATCAGCATTTACAGCAGCTTTTGCGTAGTGGCATTTCCTGTGGCCAGAGACAGGAGCAATCATCGGCCTGCGGTAGCTGGGCCTGGATGGGTCTACAGCCTTTGCATCGTTGGTCACCTTTGCTGAGGTTGCCCCGAGGCCATTGGAGTAGCGAAGGTGTGAGCCTTCCATGCCAAGAGGCCCAGGCAGGTGGAACTTGGGTGCAGTTGCCTATTCAGCAAGGGGTGAGAGCAGTGCCGCTTCAGCGCTGTCTTGGCAAGGTTTCAGATAGTGATGACACCCCCTTTGTTCGTGGGGCTGTAGAGCTCCAGTCCCTCGAGGGAGAGGGTTGGCGGATTGGCAATGGTCTTCTCGAAGCTGACTTTGATTGCCAAGGTTTGCTGCAATTAAGAGATCAAAATGGGGTATCTCAGTTGGCGGGGCCTCTGCATTGGGGCCTTTTTCGTGATCGCGGTGAGTTTTGGGATGCCTGGGATCTGGCAGCTGACTATCGCTTGCATCCGTTGCCTCTGAAATGGAATGGGTCGATGGAGCTGGTTGAGAGCGGACCGTTAGTAGTGCGTTTGGTGTATCGGGGTTGGGCGGGTTGTAGTGCTCTGCGTCTTGATGTGCAGCTACGAGCTGATTGCCCTTGGCTTGAGCTCACTCTTGGTGTTGATTGGCAGCAAACACATGAGTTATTGCGTTTGGAGGTGCCACTAGCTCGCTCAGCGGCACGCTGGGCAGCGGACACCAGTGGAGGGGTTGTTGAACGTCCGGCTGAGGCTGTTACTGCAAGGGAGATGACACGTTGGGAGGTTCCTGTGATCTCTTGGTTTGCGACTGAGGTGGCGGCGCCTGGTGGTGGCCTGGCCGTATTGCTGGATGGCCCTCAGGGTGTGCAGGTTGGCTCTGAAACAGTTGGGGTCTCTCTCCTTAGAGGAGCTACATGGCCAGATCCTTCTGCTGATAGGGGTTGGCATCGTCAGCGACTGGCACTGATGCCTGTTCCTCATGGTTGGAGTCGACAAGCGGTTCCTCAAGCAGCACTTGCTTTTCGTGAACCAGGATGGTTGGGGCCTTCTAATCTCAAGTCTTCATGGTCAGGCTTGCCACCTTTGCCGGCAAACCTTGTTCCAGTAGATGTGACTCATAACGAATCAAGGCAGTTGAAGGTCAACGTCTTGAATGCCGGTGCAACACGCCAAACTTGGACCCCAGGTAAGACCTGGCGAGTTCGCAGTTCTTGTAAGTCTTGCTTGGCAGAGGCCGTGCAATTGAAGCCCGGAGAGCTGGCTGAACTACTGCTAGAGCTTGTCGACTGAGTTGATATCTTCAGTCTTCGTGCTCTTCAAAGGGATCTTCTAGTTCTTTTGAGGGGGGGCCAAAGGCGGTGTAGATGCCAAATCCGGTAAGACCAAAGGTGATGGTTACCAGGGCAATTAGCAGGTAGATGGTGTCGGGGGAGGAGCTTTCCATCACATCTCTAGACAGGATTGTCAGTATGCGGACTATGACCCTTAGAGTATGCAGGCTTAATCACCATCCGAGACCCGCGCTTCGTTATGGCTCAAAGCACACGTCTGGGAAATTTGATCAAATCTCTACCTGGCTACGCTCCAGGCAAGGTAGTGCCTGGCTGGGGAACCACCCCAGTAATGGCTGGCCTTGGGGTCATGCTGCTGATTTTCATGCTGACCATCTTGCAGATCTATAACAAGTCTCTGCTCATCCAAGGCATCAGCGTCGATTGGACAGGCCTGGGCTGAGGTTCGCCTATGAATGTGTTTGGCATCGGTCTCCCCGAGATGGCGGTCATCGGCGCCATAGCACTGCTTGTTTTTGGACCTAAACGTCTTCCAGAGTTTGGCCGAACCCTTGGCAAAACTTTGAAGGGCTTTCAGGCCGCTTCGAAAGAATTTGAGCGGGAGATACATAAAACCATGGCTGAACCTGAGTCCTTGGAAGGGGAAGATTTGGATTCGCCCAGTCAGCCAAGTCCTCAGCTCAGTAGCGAAAGCTCTCAGGAGGTTCATACCCCGCCGGCTAGCTAAGTGGCATGAGCCAGGGTGGTATTCGTCTGGTTGTTGGCCTGGGCAATCCAGGGGCCAAGTACATCGGCACACGTCACAACATTGGCTTTATGGCTCTTGAGAAGCTTGCAGTCCAGAAGGCTGTCGGCTTCAAGCAGCAAGCAAAGTTCCATGGCCTGATGGCGGAAGTTGGCTTTGGTACGGAGAGGCTTCGATTGCTGATGCCGCAGACCTATATGAATGAAAGCGGCCGCGCGATCCGTGCTGCCTTGGATTGGTTTGGTTTGGAGGTAGATCAGTTGCTGGTGCTTGTAGATGACATGGATTTACCTTTGGGACGCCTGCGGCTACGAGCCCAAGGCAGCGCAGGAGGTCATAACGGTCTGCGCAGCACAATTCAACATTTGGGCACCCAGGATTTCTGCCGTTTGCGTATCGGCATCGGTGCCCCAGGCTCTACTCCTGAGGACCGTCGGGCTCAGACCGTCTCGCATGTGCTTGGAGTTTTTAGTAGGCAGGAGAGCTCACTAGTAGATCAGGTTCTAGATGAGGTGTTGATCGGTTTAGATCTGATTCAGCGCCTTGGTTGGGAACGGGCAGGTAATCGACTTAATGCTTTTCAGCTCGAGGAGTGTTCTGGCGATTGATGAGCCATCTTCCTGTTACCACTGCTCATTTGCGTGTACATCGTCAAAGCTTTGTTGAACAGCGTTTGGATGGCGAGGTGTCAGCTGGTGGTTTTCAGTGGCAGTTCAGCTGGTCTTTTGGACGCGGTGAATTGAGTGTGGAACCTTCTCTTGGGCGAGCACTTATTCAGGATGCTCTGCTGCGCTTTTTGGTTAAGGCTGATTACCACCTAGAGCCAGGTGGGGATTACATGTTCACCGTTAGGGCTCGGTTCTGAAGTTGGGCGGCCCGGGCCAATCAAATTGTTGTTGGAGATGGTCTTCAAGCAGCACTAGGGCAGCTACAGCATCTAGATCATGGGGAGGCAGGATCATCCCTCTCGGCAGCCAGCGGCGCCAGCTTTTTGGTGGCCATAACTCCCAATAACGGTGTCGGGCCCGTAGGGTCGTTCCCCTTTCTTCAACTACTTGCAAAGGAGCGATATGGCTCAGCAGGTTTTGCCAGTAATCACTGCTGGTGCCATTGCCAATCAGCATTCCTTCTAGGGGGGCTTGGCTTTGCCAGCTATTGATCAGATCGATCACAGCGGCAGCGGCTACTACTTTCCCATCAAGTACTGCGCCTGCGTTGGGGTCGGCGAGTACGAGCCCACATTTGCTGCGGCCAGGATCAATGGCTACCAGCTTTGTCATCAATCGCTTTGGGGAAGTTGATTGCCCACGGGCTGTATGACAACAGCTACAGGGTCCGCTGTATCGCTGTTGCGTAGGGCTATTGCTTCTAGTTCAACTTGTCCTTTTGGGCGGTTTAGTAATGCCTTGGCGAGTTGGTTCATTTTGCTGCCATCGAACTGCAGTCCTGTGCTGAGCGATCCGCGTCGTTTTACCTCTGCCAGAGTTGATGCCAGCAGGAGATTGAGGCGATTGCGCACGGTTTCGGCACTCTGCTCGTTTTGGTCAAGGGTTGTTCGCGCTAGCACCTCTGCTTGGCGGACGACGGTGATGTTGGGACGAACATCTGGAAAGGCATAGACGATGTTCTCCCCACGCAAGACATTGGCGGCAGAGCGCACATTGACCACCCAGGTGCCTGGTTTACGGATGATCTGCTCGATTCGCTTGATATCGCTGCGAGGCACGAGCAGGATCTGTCTATTGGCTTCTTCTCCAGGGCGTACGCGTCGAAAAGCCTCCTGATTGGCTTCCTGGAGTAGGCGGTTGATGACGTCCCTTGCCTGGCTGGGATCCTCGAGCCGCAGAGTGGCAGCAGCAAGTTGCTGTCCACTGCTTAGAACCACAGCGCCTCGCCGTAAGGCAATCAGGTTGCTCTCAAGCTGTTTAAGTTCTTTTTCAGCAGCGTTAATTGTGCTGCGAACATTTGCCAGTTCAATTTCCGTGCGTTGAATGTCAGCATCTTTTTGGGAAATATCATGGCTGAGACGGGTTCTTTCTGCTTCGAGGTGCTGTCTTTGTTTTTGTAGTGGAGCCAGTTCGTTACGCAGCTCAGTGGCTCGCTTTTGAACTTCTTTCAGTTCAATTTGCACGTGAGTGCTGTCCGACTTGGCTTGCTGAAGATCTCGCTCCGCATTGGACTGGGCTAAGCGGCTGATCTTGAGGGAATCGCGGCTTGACTGCAGCTTGGCCAGAACCTCGTCGAGTTCAAACAGTCCTATGCGCAGTTGTCGACTGACCAGCAGCATTAGTCCCAGGGACAGTGCGCTGATCAGGCTGCCAGTGAGCACGGTAATTACCACGGCTGTTTGTCGTGGTCTGAGGTTGAACAGGCTCAGCCTTGCTTTGCCTACACGGCTGCCCAGCCGATCACCAAGGGTGGAGAGCACGCCACCGAGTACAAGCAGGGCGAGGATTAGTAGCCAGCCGTTCACAACAAGAGGCGGTTGGGATCAGGAATAGGGCCAACTCGGGCCCCATCCTGGACCGGGATGGGGCTTGAGTTGAATCAGTTGAACTTTTTAGCTAGGGCAATCGGATCAAGAACGGTGATTTTCTTGCGGTCGATATGTACTAAACCTGAATTGCGCAGGTCTCCTAATAGGCGAGTAATGGTGACACGAGTAGAGCCAATTGCTTCGGCGATCGACTGGTGTGAAAGGCGAAGGTCAATGGTTATTCCTTTTTCACCTGGAACGCCGAAATCTCGGCAGAGAACTAGTAGGAAACTCACAAGCCGCGATGACATGTCGCGGTGAGTGAGGGTTTCGATCATCGTTTCGGTTTGCAAGATCCGACTCGAGAGACCTTGCAAAAGAAGCAATCCCACACTGGTGTCATTTTCTATTGCTTGGCGTACTGAGGCTGCTGGAGCTGTGACCATTTCCACGCGGGTGAAAGCCACGGCGTGATAGAAGCGATCTGAACGATGGCCTGTAAGCAGTGAGAGCACGCCAAATAGGCTGTTTTCACGTAGTAATGCAACGGTTATCTCTTCTCCGGATTCATAGACCCGCGATAGCCGAACAGCACCGCGTCGGATCAGATAAACCTTTTCGGCAGGATCGCCAGGGAAAAAGATGGTTTTTGAGCGCTCTACCTGTTCATTGCTAGCGCCGTCTAGTTCGCGGATTACCCCCATCAGGGTTATCTGAGTCGGAGCGGGTGAATTGGTCAAAGTTCCGGTTCCTTGACCACTTGATTGTTGGGAGTAACGGCTGAAACCGTTTATGACGCCGGCCATGGCGGCTAAGCAAATGGCAGTGGTTTTTTAAAGCTAAGGAGAGTCCCGTAACCACCATGTAGCAATGGTGACGGTTTTTAGCTTTTATGTAAAAGAGCCGACTGTTGGGCTGCTTGTAGATGCTTTAGGCCAGGTTCCGCCAGATTTAGCAGGTCGTTTAATTGATCTCTCGTGAATGGAGCTCCTTCGGCGGTACCTTGCAGCTCTAGTAGGCGCCCATCAGAAGCCATGACCACGTTTAGATCAACATCAGCCCTGGAATCTTCGCTGTAGTCAAGGTCGAGTAGGGGATATCCATCCACTAAACCAACGGATACCGCAGCCACTTGTTCGACGAGGGGCTGGGCAGTGAGTAGGCCTTGTTCGAGCAAGCGATCGCAGCCTTTCTTTAAGGCAACCCATGCTCCGGTGATAGCAGCTGTGCGGGTGCCGGCATCTGCCTGAATTACATCACAATCAATCAGCAGGGTGTTCTCACCCAGCGCGGTCATGTCAACTACAGCGCGCAGGCTGCGACCAATAAGGCGCTGGATTTCTTGGGTTCGTCCGGAAAGTTTGAGTAGTTCACGGTTTTGGCGCTGGGGGGTAGAACCGGGCAGTAGGCGGTATTCGGCGCTGATCCAACCTTTGCCTTGGCCTTTGCGCCAGCGGGGCACACCTTCCTCAAGGCAAATACTGCAGAGCACCGCGGTGCGACCGGTGCGGATGATTGCGGAACTAAGAGCAAAGCCCATCGGATCCCATGAGAGCTCAAATGGTCGCAGCGCATTAGCAAGGCGGCCGTCAGCACGGGGCTGGGGGGAGGAGAGCATCTGGCCGTTGGCGATAAAGATGACTTCAGCCTGGCAGCAGCAGGTGCGTTTACACCATAGATAGTGTCAAGAACCTTGTTAAGCCAATTTTCGCCGCTACATTCGGCTTCTGCCGGTTTCAACCGGGCGCTTGAGATTTTGATGATTGCCAGCCTGAGTCCCAGCCATCGCCCCATGGATTTGTGTAAGAGCGATCATCGTGCGCAGGAGAGTGCTGGTATTGGGCCTTTGCTTGCGGTTGCTGAGCGACCGCCGCTGCATCTAGTGGCTCCTGAAGGTCAGCTTCAGGTTTATACAGCCCCCTATCGAGGCAGTTTTTCTGTTGTCTTGAGTCAGGCTTTAAGAGCGGCTGGGCTGGGAAGTCGTGTAATGGTCGCCCAGTTGCTTAAGGGGGGAGTTGATCAAGGCCCAGAGGGGCGTGTGCGTTTATGTGGACGACTGGATTGGTTACGTCCGGCGGTTTCTGGTTGTTTATCTGAGCCGGCGTCATCGCTTGAAGTCGACTCCAGCGTGCCTGAGGCGGTAGAAGCTATTTGGCAGGAATGTCGTGATCGCTTATTAGCGGGTGATTTGGATCAGTTAGTACTCGATGAGCTTGGTTTGGCGATTGAGCTTGGCTATCTCAACGAAGCAGAGGTGTTATCAACTCTTGAACAGCGCCCTGGCTCGATGGATGTCATCCTGACTGGCTCAGCTATTCCTTCGCTTTTGATTGCAATGGCTGACCAAGTAACTGAGTTGCGCCGTGGTTTCTAATGCTTAAAAACGACCGTTGGATCACCGAACAGGCCGCTGCTGGGATGCTCGAGCCCTTTCAGGCTGGTCTGGTTCGGCATCTTGATCCAGAACAGCATCAGAGTCCTGTACTCAGCTTTGGCTGTTCTTCTTATGGCTATGACCTAAGGCTTTCTGCGAAGGAGTTTCTGATTTTTCGCCATGTACCTGGCACGGTGATGAACCCGAAGCGGTTTAATCCTGCGAATCTCGAATCCACTCCATTACATCAAGATGAGGATGGCGAGTATTTCATTCTTCCGGCTCATTCTTATGGGCTCGGTGTAGCACTAGAGAAGATGAAGGTGCCTGCAAATATCACTGTGATTTGCTTGGGCAAAAGCACTTATGCCCGTCTTGGCATCATCGTCAACACCACGCCTGCTGAGGCCAGTTGGGAGGGGCACCTCACGCTTGAATTTAGTAATAGTTCTGGTGCCGATTGTCGTATTTATGCCAATGAAGGCATTTGCCAACTCCTGTTTTTTGAAGGGGATCCCTGCAACACCACCTACAGCGACCGTCAGGGCAAATACCAACATCAGCCAGAGCGCGTCACGCTCGCCAGGATCTAAAGCAACAAATATGTTGAATGCATGTCTGTATTCAATACATTTGTTTGGTTATCGTGGATATTGATAAAGTAAAAGGCATTGATCTACTTCCCAACCGATGCCAGAAGAGCAGCAAAATCCAGCATCTGCTGATATGGAAGAAAACACATCAGGGGATTACTTAGGTGGCTGGGGGCGATATGGCAATTCTTTTGTTCTGTGGGTGAGTGTTGCAGTGCTGGCAGCTTGTGTAGGAGTTTTGCTATTCAGTATCACTCTGCTTAATGGTTAGGTGTGAAGTCAGTTAATAAGAATCTCTTGAATAGCATTCACTTGCTATTCAAGTTTTCGGCCATGACGGAGATTCTTGGTGGCATTGTTGTGTTGGCCATGCCAGTTAAGTTTGTTACATTGCTTTTTGGGCAGGTTATAGGTTTTGGCGGCATAAATATCACAAGATTATTTGCGCTGGCAATCATTTCTCTGGGCATCGCTGCTTGGGAACCCTCAAGTGATGCGCCGATGTCAAGTCCAAGGAAAGCTTTATGTATTTATAACATCGCTGTTGGTATTTTATTGATTTCTATTGGGGCAACCCAAGAAATAACAGGGATTCTTTTGTGGCCAGGAGTGTTATTTCACCTTGTGCTAGGTCTGCCGATGTTGGCAGGCCTTAGGTATCAATAGATTTAGCAAGCAAAATGAGATGATGTTGCTATTAATTTATAGGGTGGCCTAGGATAAATCTCAGTGCTATTGCAATTATTGGCGGTATAAGACCTTTGCTGTAATTTACTTGATTGCTCAGGCCATTTATCTGGCTGGTAGTGGTGTCCTTTTGGTAGCGGCTATAACTCATTAAGACTCTAGGCTGGTGCAATGGTCTTGATGAGAAATATAGGGGTCTATTCTCTGGTTTTTGCCGCGATTATCGAGCTCGTTGCCTTATGGTGGAAAATACGAATCCAAGATTGAGCAACTCCTTTGTTAGAGGATACTTCACTAAATTAGGTTTCCGCATGCTTGGTAGTAATGATATTGATAGTGAGATTTGGACTTTACCGTTGAAGACAACCTATTCATTATGAATGGGAGATTGGCAATTAATTGTTTGCGATAAGATCAACACCCTTCTCGATAGTAATGTTCAGTCATGCTTCATTTTGTGGCTGCATATATTGAGGCTAATTTCATGGTCTCCTGCTAATTGTTTGCAGACTTCCTCCAGCGATCTTGGCGAGTTAAATAGCCCCCATATGGCAGAGCAAGTGTCATTTAGCAAGAGGTAGTTGTAGGTTTCGGCTTGAAATAATGCTACTTGGCCGTCTAGATCAGTCTCTTGTTTGGCAGTGAAGGGTTCAGCAGACGTTGGTTCGCAGCTCATGGAAAAGCCCCGCTAGTTGGCGGGGCTTTTCTTTTATTTGTTTCTTCCCCCTTTGGCGGTGGTGACTTTTTGTTTTCGTCTTTCACCGCTGCGCATAGCTTCTTGCAACTTCAAAGCCAATGCAGTGAGCTAGATCAAGGCCAGCGATGAGTTTGATCACAGCACCCAGCAGGCTGCCCCCACTCAACTGCTTTGGCATTGAGTAGCAACAGGCTCAGGTTGGATCACATAGCTGGTTATAGATCTAAAGGCTGATGCCAGCTCTATCAGCTGTGATTGCGTGGTCCTACGGGGTCTGGATTATTTGCCTTTAATGTTGAATCTGGCAGGCTGCTAATCGTGCCAACCCCTGCGAATTGGGGCAGGGGTTGGTTTTGGATTAGAGCATCAGTTAATTGCTGCAGTTGTTCATGACTGCGAACACCTAGTGATAAACCCTGCATATCACCTCCACCATCAAAGAAGTTCAACTGTGGAATGCCATTGACCTTGTAACGCTCGATGAGTTCTTGCCAGCGAGGGTTGTCGACGTTGACCAATACAACATCTAGTTGAGTTGCGGTCTCGCGCTCTGTAGCCAGTAAGGCCGGTGCCATTTCACGACAGGCTTGACACCAGTCGGCATAAAATTCGATCACGGTCGGTCGGCCATTATTTAGTGCGGTTTCCGGATCTAGGGAGCGTCTGGCTAGTTGATCTAGTGGAGCTTCTGCATTGAGGCCGCCCCTTAGCAGGAAGAGAACTATGGCTAGTCCCAATGCTGTGAATAGCAGCAACAACCGTTGGTTTGGACTGAGGGTGGAAGGCGAGGGACTTCCGGTCATGATGGGTTAGATGCTCGAGGCACTTTGGCAGGTCTTTTTTGTTGTTGTTCGCTTCTGTGGCCTAGTTGTTCTGAACTGAAGAGTCTTTTCACCATTCATTGACGCTGATGGCGATTCTGCGTCTACTTTTTCTGCCCTTCCGTGCTCCGTCGTTACTGGTGCTCTTTGCGGTGGCGATCGTCATGGGTAATCACTGGTCGATTCTTGAGGCTGCGCCGAAAAGCACTCCAGGTATTGATGCCCAGCTCTTCTGGACTGTTGAGCTTCTCCAGGCGATGGTGGTGGTAGTGATCTGCACGATGCCTGATCTGATAATGCGTCAGATCTCGATGTTGATGGCTTTCAGTCGGGCGATCAGTTTGGTGATCGTTTTGCTTTTGGTGATTACCGCAGGGCTTTACCTTCTGCACATGCGTGTGTTCGCAGATGTTTTGATCATTGCTTCTGCGGTACTACTTGCTCGTATAGATCTCACCCGTATTCGTGTTGTTTCAGCGCCGGCTGTGATGGCTATTGCACTAGGAGCGATTTTGCTTAGCGGCATTTGGTTGGGTCAGACGATTGATTTACCTTTTCAACCGGGTTTTGCAGAGCTCTTCGGACCTAATACGTAAATAGCTCCATAGGTTGCCGAGCACTTTTTTTGTGTAGATGCGCGTTTCTGGGTAAGGGATCCGTTCCACCCAGAGTTCAGGATCCTCCTTGAGCTCAGCGGTCAGCCATTTAGTCACTGCCCCTGGTCCGGCGTTATAGCTGGCAACTGTCAGCCATGGATTGCCTTGCCATTGCTTTAGCAGGCTGGTCAGGTAGAGGGCTCCAAGTTTGCTATTGGTTTGAGGGTTGAGCAGTTCTTCTTTGTTCAGAGAGCCATCGCTTAGTTCTGCTGCTGTTTCGGGCATTAGTTGCATCAGCCCTACTGCACCTGCGGGGGACTTCACTCCAGGGGAAAAACGCGATTCTTGCTTTGCTATGGCAAGCAGGAGTTCTGGCCGGATGTCATTGCTGCGACTTGCTTTTGCAATGGCAGGCCAGAAGCGATAGGGGTGTTGGCTGCGATGCAGGAACTGCCGCGTTTGGCAGTCCTCTCCAACAAGTCGCAGACTTGCCCGCCAGAGCTGACTCAGACCTGTCCAGTAATCACCAACGGCCATCTTCAATCGGCCTTCTACCACTCTGTTGTTGGGGGTATCGCTTGTGCGATCGGTTTCACTGCGTAGGTTCAGCCAAGTTTCCCAAGCATCTGTGGTTAGTCCCAGTCGCCAGAGGGTATCGACTAGCTCATCTCCACTCTCTATTGGAGTCCACTCGCCAAGCTCAGGCTTGGAATTGGATATTGATAATTGCTCCCCGCTTAATTCAGGTAGATCAGCTTGGCCAAGGCGGGCCTGCGCACGCCAGGTGTAGTAACCACTGGGATGGGATTTAAGCAGCTTCTCCCAGATCTGCTTTGCCTCTTGATTACGGCCCTGCTTGGCGGCTGTGAATCCGATCCAGAATTGTTGCCTGGCGGCCAGGGGCTCCGGTAATTTTTTTGTTGGGATGCTTTTAAGAACTGATTTGGCTTCGCGCCATTGCCCTTTCAAGAGGGCCTCTCGAGCTAGATCCCATTGCAGTTGCCAGCTGGCAGGATTGTCCGGCCAGCGCTGAAGAACGCTCTCAGCCTTTTCCCCATCTTGAAGTCGTACTCGGGCGGAAGCAACGCTTGGCGAGCGTTCGGCAAGGCTAGGAGGCAGCGCCTCTAGTAGGGCTGCATTGGGATGTAGGGGTTCGCTTAGCAGATTGGCCGCTTCAATACTTTCTTTGGCTTCTGGATTTTCTTGCGCTAGTTGCAATAGCAGAGATTCAGCCTGCAGTTTTTGCTCCTTATCGCCTCGCAGCAGCGCCTGGCCAATGGCTAGGGCGGCGGCAGGTTTAGCTGGTTGCTCTTCTAGGCAGCTCAGTGCTGCTTTGCTATCGCCAAGTTTTGCTAGGCCAATGGCCAAATCTTGTCGCTCTTTGGCAGAAGGCCCATCTTTGAATGGGGCGTTGCAGGCACTACGCAGTAGCTCAGCAGTTCCAGGCCTGTGAATCCCCCAGCGGCTGAGGTGAATGGCTCCTTGATGCTGATTGCTGCTTGCATCCAATTCAATTGCGCTCTCGAGTGCTGCCGGGTGTGCGGGCTGAAGCTTGAGCAGTTGCTTGCGCAGTTCAGGTTGCTGGCGCCCAAGGTAGTAATACGCATCAGCAGTAGCTGCAGCGTTGGGGAAACGTTTCAGCAGGCTTTCCCAGAGCTGGTTGGCCTTAGATTTTTCCCCTAGGCGCTTGCTATTTTGCGCCTGCAGTTTGAGGGCAACAGCTGCTAGTGGACTGCTCCCCCAGCCCTGCCCGGCCAATAGCCTCTGACGCCTCAAGGGTGAATCTTTGGACTTAGCAGCTAGCAGTAATGCGGCCTCTCTGCGTTGCTGTGGGTCTATTGACCAGCGATAGACCCGCCAAAGTTCTGTTTGTGAAATCTTGGGAGTGAGTTGCTTGAGCTGCGCTCTTAATAGCTCTTGGCCAGCGAGGATTGCTGCCAAGCTGAGCAGGGCTGTACCCCCGAGTAAGGGGAACCCGCGAAGTGGGTTCGCGATCACACCAGAGCAGAAACTACGGGCATTCTGTGGCGAGGCCATCGATATTTGTGACCCTTTCTTCTCAACGATTTATTTGACCTGCTCAGGTTCAGCCGCGTTGCGATGAAAATCGCAGTGGTATCCGCTGCTGTTTCTTTTGGGAATCGCTGGGTTTAGCCCTTTTAATGGCGGCAAGGATTGATTGTGGCTTTGCTTCTGTTTTGGAGTGGGCTTGAGTCTCAGAGTGAGGCCATTTAATCTTCAATTCACTTTTGAGACCTGATGGTCGCCGCTGCTCTTGATCCCTTAGGTGTTCCCCTCGGGACGGCCCAGGTCAGTTTTGGTACAGATGGCATTCGCGGTCGGGTCGGCACGTTTTTGACCCCTGCGCTTGCCTTACAAGTGGGTTACTGGTGTGGTCAGGTACTGCCAGAAGAAGGCCCTCTGTTGATAGGGATGGACTCCCGCACCAGTGGGGCAATGGTGGCTTCTGCCTTGACGGCTGGTTTGACCGCTGCAGGTAGGGAAGTTTGGGCCTTGGGTCTATGCCCTACTCCAGCTGTACCTGGATTAATCCGAAAGCTCGGTGCTGCAGGCGGCTTGATGGTTTCAGCAAGCCATAACCCACCTGAAGACAATGGCATCAAGGTTTTTGCTGCTGATGGAGTCAAACTCAGTTCAAAGCAGCAGGTTCTAATCGAAGCGGGGCTCCGCGGTGAGGTGATTGGTGATAAAGGTCAACCGCTGATTACCAGTTGCGGCCCTGCTTATCAGCGCGATGAGCTGTTGAGCCATTATCGCGACGCTTTACTTGCCTCTGTGCAGCATCAACGACTAGATGGTGTGCCGATTGTGCTTGATCTTTGCTGGGGTTCGGCAACTGCCTGTGCTGCTGAGGTTTTTGCCGCCCTTGGTGCTGATCTCACTGTGCTGCATGGTGAACCTGATGGAACGCGTATCAATGTTGGTTGTGGCTCGACTCATCTTGATCCATTGCGTCGAGCTGTGATCGAGCGTGGCGCAGCCATGGGTTTTGCCTTTGATGGTGATGCTGATCGGATGCTGGCTTTGGATGGACAAGGCCGCGTTGTAGATGGTGACCATGTCCTCTACCTATGGGGATCAGTCCTTCAGGATCAGCAGGCCTTGCCTCAGCAACGGCTTGTAGCCACGGTGATGTCCAACCTTGGTTTTGAAAGGGCTTGGCAGGCAAGAGGTGGAGTGCTTGAACGCACGCCCGTAGGCGATCAGCATGTCTATGCAGCCATGGTGGCTAATAGTGTGGCTTTAGGCGGAGAGCAGTCAGGTCACATCCTTTCAGCAGCTCATGGTCTCTGCGGTGATGGTGTGCTTACTGCTCTGCAGCTTGCCACCCTCTGCCATGGCAAGCAGCTGAGTCTTGAGGAGTGGTTGGATCAAAGCTTCAAGCCGTTTCCTCAGAAATTGGTGAATGTGCTTGTACCTGATCTAAGTCTCCGTAAGCGATGGAAGGACTGTCAGCCCTTGCAGGAGGCAGTGTGTGCTGCAGAAGCAGCAATGGGCGAGGAAGGCAGGGTGTTGGTGAGAGCTAGTGGAACGGAACCGTTGCTGCGGATCATGGTTGAAGCTGCCGATCCTGAGGCAGTTGAGTTCTGGACATCGAAGTTGTCTACTTTGGCGGAGAAGTACCTCACTTTGAACTGAGGTTTAGCTGAGCCAATGCAAGCTGCAGAGCGCCATCGCAGGCATCACCATGGGGCTTGCTCCAGCGTGCATCTGGCAAACGCTCGCTAATTGCTTGCACAATTTGATTTTGGAAAGTTTGTAGATGTTGAAAGGCCCCGCCACTGCCAGCAATGCGTGGAGCGCTTAGTCGCAGATTTTTAGCTACTCCTTCTACAGCTTCTGCCAGAGAGATGGCTGAGTGCTGCACAATTTTGATGGCTCTTTGATCTCCTCTTGCCGCTTCCGCCACCACAAGAGGGGCTAGGCGAGCGAATCCTGCAGCGCCGAAATTAGGTTGTACTGCCAGCGCCTTTACCTCTGCTGCTGTGGAGCAGTTAATAGCGTCCCAAAGCAGTTGGCGTAGCGGCCATTCTGAGAGTCGGCCATCAGCCATACGCAGGCTGAGTTGTAGCCCCTGCTGACCAAGGTCTTGAGCGGAGCCACCACCATCAAGTAGCCAACCCCAGCCTCCACAGCGGTGCTCTTCTCCTTGATCGTTGCGGCCGATGCAGATCATGCCGGTGCCACTTATCAGCACAATGCCTGCTCCTTGGGGGAAGGCTCCATGCAGTGCCACGCGTTCATCACCAGTTGCTAGGCATTGGTTTACTGGGATGTGTAGACAACTTCCCAGTAATTGTTCTGCTTGTTCTTGCAAGGGGGTGCCATGTTCGATCCCACTGGCGCCGATGGCGGCTGCCGAGATCAGCGTTTTTTCTGCTGCTAAGCCGGCATTGGTTATCGCTTGGTTGAAACTGCTCAGCAGAGCTTGCTCAAAGTGTTTTTCACCGTTAGTGGCCTGAAGGTGAATCACACCACTGCCGAGGCCTTCTGCAAGCGGATACCACTGATCATGATGCCAACGGCTAAGGCGGCATCGCGTTTGGGTTTGGCCTGCATCGAAGCCTGCAAGGAAATATTCGTTCACGCTGTTAGATCAACCTGGCCTTTTTCTGGTTGTCTCTGGGCCAGTGTGGCGAGGCATAACCAGCCCACTAGTTGAACTTCAGGTCGAAAGAAAATGGTGTCGGTGATGCCATGAACCACAAGTCCTGCAATAGCAGCAAGGCTTGCTAGAGCGGGTAGGGCTAGCTGATTGTTGGAGCTCAGATAAGCGAGCCCTCGTCGCAGGCTGGTTATTACGAGGCCGAGACTGGCAATTAGCCCAGGCAGTCCAGTCTCAACAAGGATCTCCAGAGGTACGGAGTAAGCACTTAGGGCGTTGAATTTGGGCTGTTGAAACAGTGGATAGATGCTATTGAAGGCGGCATTCCCAGGACCGATGCCAAGCCATGGGTGAGCCCGAATCATCTCGATGCTTGCTAGCCACACGTTGATGCGGAAGTTGTTGGAGCTGTCACTCCGTCCTGCTAGCAGGCTGGTGATTCGGGTGCGGATAGGCTCAATTTGGGTCGCCGCTACCGCCAGCATTGCGGTGACTAAAACAATCACGAGCAGGGGTAGTAGACGACGCCAGAAAAGAGGCCATTTACTTGTGCTGCGTAACAGCAGAAGTAGCAAGATGACAGCTATCGAGGCCAGCATCCCCAGCCAGCCTCCGCGGCTATAGCTAAATAGGGTCGCTGTGATTCCCAGTCCTAAGGCGACCATCGCGTATAGCTTGGCTCCCCAGCCACGCCATCTAAGTAGGGCGGCTACTGCTAACGGCAGGATTGGTACCAGATAGCCAGCCAGCAGGTTTGGATTGCCAAGTGGACCGTAAATTCGCACCGTTCCTGCCGCAACTGAATTGGGATCTGCCCAGTGGGCTAGCTCATTAGTTGGGCCATATAGCTGTCTGATTGCGATTACAGAGGCAATTAGTTCGCCGGCTAGCAATGCGGCCACCATGCGATCCCACCACTCGAACCTGGTGGCGAGTAGCTGTCGCATTAGTGCATAAACCCCTAGGTAGCTGATCAGCTTGATCAGGCCTTTAGCCGCTGCTACAGGAACAGGTGAGAAACCTGTTGCTAGGAATGCAATGGCGAGAAACACCAGTAACCAGCTACTGATGCTTCCAATTCGACTAGGAGGTGTTACACAGCCCCAGATGATCCATAAAGCTCCGGCCGCGAGGATTATTAGCCCAAGTCCGGTTCGAGTCAGCATTGGCAGGGTTGCCAGGAGCATCATCAACAGCAGTCCTGAAAGCCATTGCAGGCGCAATTGCATCGCCTCAGAAGAGGGGACTAGGCCCTGCCAGCGCAATAGGAATGTCTGTGGAACCGCAGCCTCAGGCATCAGCAGTCGACATGTTTTTTTCAATAGGATTATTAAACTCGTGCCACATCACTTCAAGGCTTTTTAAATCAGTGAGGTCGTGATCATTGCGTTGGTAGAGCATTCGGTAAGCCGGTAGACCCTGATCAAGCACGTAGCGTTCCCGCTCTGTGGGCACTGGCAGCGGGTTGGCATTTAGCCAAGTTTGGGCAGCATCCCTAGGTCTCTCAAAGCAGTTGCTTCGTTCTATCAGCATCACCATCGGCTCGATAACAGCCAGTACATCGCTTTGGATAAATAGTTCACGACCTGGTTGTAGAGCTGCTGCCAAGGCGAGCAAAAGGCTGGGTTGCAGCACTCTTCGCTTTTGATGACGTCTTTTAAACCAGGGGTCTGGGAATTGGATGGATACCTTTTGCAGCTGATCTCTAGCTAGGCCAGTAAGCCAGCCTTCAAGGCTCACATTGACGTTGCAAAATAAGAAACGGAGATTGTCGAGTTTGAGTTGCTGTCGATCTCTTTCAGCGGAGAGAACAGTTGGGTGGCGAATTTCTACACCCACATGATTCCAATCCGGTTGCAGTGGTGCCAGGTCCAGCAAAAAACCACCTCGAGCTGAACCGATATCGAGATGGAGGGGACGCTTGGAGTCCTTAAACATCACTTCTGGGCTGGGCAGCTGCCGAGGAAGTTGGAAGAAACTGCTTAAGGGATTTACATGCTGGCGCACATTTAGAACATCTTGGATGATTTCGTTTTGCTTGGATCATGTCTAAGTAGACCCCAGCAAGCCGTGTAGCCGTGAATGTGGGTAGCACCTCCGACAGGACCGATTTCACCGTTGCAGAACACTCCTGCGATCGGCAGTTCGTTCATTAACTTGCGGGCGATGTTTACATCACCATTGGGTGCTCCGTAGAGGCCATGGCCTCGGCCGAGGCAGGCCATCAATAGGCCGAATAGAGGGGGGCTGATACTGCGCTCTTTTGCCGCTTCAAGCAGTTGCTCAGCCTTCTGTCGTGAAGCCTCAGCTTCTCGCAGCTGAAATTGCACGTTTTGGCCTGCTCTTATTCGCTCGGCCACGGCAACTGCACCATTCTTGGGATCTACTCCTATTAGGTTCCGAACCAGAAAGGCTCCTTGAGGCTGTGCTGCACCGGCACCACTGAGCACTATGT
The DNA here is from genome assembly GCA_913047395.1 of uncultured cyanobacterium. Classification (GTDB taxonomy): domain Bacteria; phylum Cyanobacteriota; class Cyanobacteriia; order PCC-6307; family Cyanobiaceae; genus Prochlorococcus. The sequence continues at coordinate 1,668 of CAJWUF010000019.1, read as the reverse complement.
CGCGTCGCTCTATGCCCAGAAAAAGGGAATGCCGGACCATCTCTCGTTCTTCTTCTGAGAGGTCGTTTAGTACTTGCTGCAAGCAGTCCATGGGGCTGCCCCGCTGGTTTTCGTGACTGAGTTCCAATAGAACATTCCTCTGTACCTGTTCAATGGCGAATACAGGGCCAATCGGTTTACAACCCTGCGCGACTACGGCCTCCATTACCCAGTCGCCACCGAAGCTACAGCCCACGGCGCCTGTTACTACTTGGTTGTCAAAGAATAGGGAGCCATGAGGAGCGTTATGGGGGCCAGCAATGCCGCCAAGTTTGCTGGCGGTTGGGTAGGCGTAATCCAAGCCACTGATTAGATCATTAATCGACGGTGAGCCGGGATCAACAAATACCAGCATGCTGCGGGTATTAAAGGGATCAGCCCCAACCCATTCCTGCCATTGCTGCGCTGGTCCGTCTAGATCAGGTAAAGAATCGGTTTCAAGGCAGAAGGGCTTTAGAACCGCTCCTGGCAGCTGCAGCATTGTGATGCTTAGAGCAGTCCTTCTCTCAAGTTCTGAGGTATTACCTTCTGCGGTGGTGCCAATAACACCATCACCCGCACAGCCCAACCAGTGGGTTGCTTTTAGTCGGCGTTGTAATAAAGGGAGCAACCGAGGCAGATCGCTGGCGTAGTGGGTGGAGGCAAATACGAGTGCTAGATCTGCGGAAGAATTACCCTTCAGGTTTGCTGTTACTTCGTTTACAGCAGCTTCTAAGGAAGGCTGACTGGACAGAGCAGTCCGGCAGCTGACCGTTGATGAGCGGCTTCTTAACCAGTCGAGCGGAGAGAAGAGCGCCATGAACTGGACCTTACCAATACTGACGCAATAGAGGCCAGCATTGATAATGGCGCCTTCACGAACCTCCTAAGTGCCCGAGATCACCTACCGCACTCTGGTCTGGCTTACATACCGTCTGGCGGCAACTTTTGCGTTAGGACTGCCGTTTGTTTTGCTGATCTGGGCTTCAATACGGCGTGAGGCTTCGATGGTGCGTTTACTCACCATCTATTGGAAGATTGCCAGCTTGCTAGCAATCAGCGTGCTGCTGCTCACCGATCAGAGGCCTATTGGTTATCTGACGAGCTTTTTGGCACCTTTGTTGATGGTGGCTTCAGTTTGGTTTTGGGTGGACCTTAATGAGGAGCTCGCTGACTTGCCTCCTTGGCGCCCTCTGCCTTTAACGGTGCGTATTTGGCGTTGGGCTCTGAGTGGCTTTGGGGTGCTGGCCTCGACCATGGCAGCCAGCAGTCTTGCTTGCATCAAAGAAGTTGCAGGGGCGACTTGCCTCGCTTGGCTTGAGGCTCCCCAAGGCCTGCATAGGGTCGCAGAGCGACTGTTTGATTTCGTTTTTGGTGGCCAGTGGACGGAAGCTGTTGCCGCATTCATTGGATATGTGGCCTTAGTGGCTTATGTCGTGGGCTTGTTGCAGTGGCTGCTTGTGCGCCTGCCTCGTAATGGTCGTGTGGCTGGGGAATTCTGATCCGGTTAACTCTGATTAGGTAGAAGACAGCTGTGAGCTAGATCACTCTTGGTATTGAGCTAAATCAACGCATTTAAGAGAACTTAATCAGAGGCTATATGCATCGAGGGCAGTAAGCCTTCACCACCAAATCAGGACAATGACATTT
>CAJWUF010000018.1 GCA_913047395.1 uncultured cyanobacterium | reverse complement strand
CCTTTGAACTCTGGTACAAGTTCCAGGTCACAGACAACATTTCAGTGACTCCTGCTGTCTTCTATCTCAGTCGTCCTCTGGGTGATATCACCGAAGGTGGTGGCCCTGCATTTGGCGGCGGTCGTGGCGACGACAACCACTTCCACAACTTTGGTGGTTTAGTTAAGACCACCTTCAAGTTCTGATCCCTCTGCCCAACATCATGTTGGGCTCCAGAACTTCTCCTCACACTGATAAAAAGTTCAAGCCCTCCGTAAACGGGGGGCTTTTTCATGGCTTGATCGCCATCGCTTTGTTTGGATGGTTACGCGGCTATCTCTCCGTCATCGTTTATGCCCATTGCTGCGGACATTACGGCTCTAGTGGGGCGCACCCCATTGGTTCGGCTCAATCGCTTGCCACAGGCAAGTGGTTGCCATGCGGAGGTATTGGCAAAGTTGGAAAGCTTTAATCCCACCGCCTCGGTGAAAGACCGTATTGCGGGGGCCATGGTTCAGGCTGCGGAGGAGGCTGGAACGATTGCTCCAGGGTGCACTGTGCTGGTGGAACCCACTAGTGGAAACACTGGGATCGCTTTGGCCATGGTGGCTGCTGCTAGAGGTTATCGCCTCATCCTCACAATGCCCGACACGATGAGTACCGAGCGTCGCTCCATGCTCAGGGCATACGGCGCTGAACTGCAACTCACCCCAGGTAGCGATGGCATGAGGGGTGCTATCGAGTTGGCGAAAGAATTGGTTGCAACTATCCCTGAGGCTTATTTATTGCAGCAGTTTGACAATCCTGCTAATCCGCAGGTGCATGAGATCACAACTGCAGAGGAGATCTGGAGCGATTGTGATGGCTACTTGGATGGTCTGATTACAGGCGTAGGAACTGGTGGCACTCTCACCGGTTGTGCGCGGTTGCTTAAGCAGCGCAATCCCAGCCTGCAGGTATTTGCTGTAGAGCCAGCACTGAGTCCTGTCTTGGCAGGTGGTAGTCCTGCTCCTCATCGTATTCAGGGCATAGGTGCTGGTTTCATCCCAAGTGTTCTTGATATGTCTTTGATCGATGAAGTCGTGCCTATTACTGATGAAGACGCTATGGAGATGGGTAGACGTTTGGCCAGGGAGGAGGGATTGCTCAGTGGAGTGAGTAGTGGCGCTGCTGTGGCGGCGGCAATGCAGGTGGGCGGTAGGACTGAGATGGTGGATAAGCGACTTGTTGTGGTGTTGCCCAGCTTTGGAGAGCGTTACTTATCAACACCGATGTTTAGTGCTGCTTCGTCGATGCCGCCGCGGCGTGATGGACATCTTTGATGCTTACCAAATAACTAATATCTATGGCTAGAGATCCTTATCAGGTACTGGGGGTTAGTTCCACTGCTAGTTCAGTTGAGATCAAGGCTGCCTATCGCCAACTTGTGAAATTGCATCACCCTGATGCTGGTGGTGATGAGCAGAGGATTCTTGCTCTTAATGCGGCGTGGGAGGTATTGGGGGATCCAGAACACCGCCGCGCCTATGACCACAGCAGAAGTCATAGTGCTTCAGTGGCTGATGAAGCGCATCAGCGGGGTGTTCGCAATGCTCGCGCCAGTGCTGCTGCTCGAGTTGCTAAAGGCCAGGCAGCAGCAGCAGATGATGCTCTTGTGCAGTGGTTAAAACAGGTTTATGTTCCGATTGATCGGTTGCTCGGGCAGGTGATCAATCCTTTTCCTGCTCAGTTCCGGGCTCTTTCGGCTGATCCCTACGACGATTTATTGATGGAGGCTTTTTGCTTCTATCTGGAGCAGAGTCGCAATCGGCTCGAGGTGGTGAATCGGCTCTATCGAGCGTTGCCCATACCTGCTTCATCCCAAGGCTTTGGTTTGAGCTTGTATTACTGCCTCTCTCAGGTGGAAGACGCTTTGTCCGAGTTAGAGCGCTACACGATGGGCTATGTCGATAGTTATCTCCACGATGGACGGGAGATGTTGCGAGAAGCTAAAAAGCGGCGTTTACGCTTACAGGAGGAACGCCGTCGCTTGGAGATTTGGTGAAAGCTCCAGGTCGCTTTTGGTTGTTTGTGGCCCTGATGTGGCTGTTAGCTACTGGCTTGGATCGACTTTGGTGGCATCACTACGGCGGCATTCCCGCTTGGGATCAGGCCGATTACCTCAATAGCGCTCTCGATCATGGACGCGCATTAGGCCTTTTACCAGGAGGTCAATGGCAGGGTTGGAACGCTTTGCTGGATCTCTCCCCCAAGATTCCACCTCTTGCCTCTTTGGTGAATGGCACTGTGATGGCAATAGCAGGCGATGCTCCTGAGCAGGCCGCCTGGAGCCTTAGTGTTTGGCACGGCTTGCTCCTGGTTGCTGTTGCGGCATGGGGTTTGCATTTGCGCGGGCAAGGGATGGCATTGCTTGCTGTTGCTTTTGTCGCCATGGCTCCGGCTTTGTTGGAGTTGCGCTCGGATTACGTATTGGAGATGCCGCTTACTGCTGCAGTCACCTTTGCCTTATGGCGGTTGGGGTGCTGGTGGGATCCACAGCGAGGTGGTCGTTGGCTGCAAGCCTTGGTTGCTGCTGCTGCTTGCACGGCGGCAATCTTGGTGAAACAAAGTGCCCTGTTGGTACTGCTTCCGGCGTTGGCATGGGCTGGTTGGTGTGCCTTATGTCGAACTAATCGCACCCGATATCAGTTGCTGGCAGGTGTTGGGGTGTTCTTATGCGGGGTAGGCCCTTGGTTGCGTCACAACTGGATCACAACTCTTGGAGGCACTAACAGGGCCGTGATCGAATCGGCGGCTCGAGAAGGAGATCCTTCCCTTTGGACCGTTCAAAACTGGCTTTGGTATCCACGTTTGTTGCCGGAGCAGTTGGGCCCTGTTGTGCTCGTCGTGGGTCTTAGTGGTTGTGTGCTTTGGTTGTTTATGTACTGCTGCAGCCTTGGCCCTGCAAGAGATAGTGCAGAGTCAGTTGATGATCCGCTGGCATGGCGATGGTTGCTGTTAACCCTATTGGCGGGTTGGTTGTTCACAAGCATCAGCCCGAATAAGGGTGACCGTTACATCACACCATTACTGCCACCTCTGCTTCTATTACTTTCTAGGGGTTGGTGGCAATGGGGATTGTGGGGGAAGCGCCGCTTGCTCACGAGCTCTTGGCTAGTTCTGCCTATGACCCTTGCTGCAGGGTTGCTGGCCAGCGTTCCATCAGCCTGGAAAGCTCAGATGGCTCGTCTATCAGAGCGTCATCAGGGACCTATAGAGGCCATTGTTCGAGCGGCTGGTGGTGCTGACGCTAAGGGGTTGCCCACCACAGTCATCGTTGTGCCAAGTACTTCCGATCTCAATCAGCACAATGTCAGTTATTTCGGTCGTAGAGGTGGAGGTCGATTGGTAGGTCGCCAGCTTGGTAGCAATGCAGGTGATCTGGAGCCGGTGTTGCAGCATGCCGAGTGGGTTGTTTTGGCTGAGGGAGATCAGGGTTCAGTTAGAGATTCGGCAGCAATACTTGATCAGGCTGTGCGGAGCAGTGGTGTGTTCGTTCAGCTGCGTCGTTTCCCACGCCAATCTGGTGGTAGCTATTCCCTTTGGTCTCGCCGCCCTGATCTCCCTAGATCAGAGAGTTTTGCTGAGCGATTCCCTTCTTTAGCTCGTGGGATGGCAGTGGGACCTAAAGGACTGGAGCCTGTTTTTATTGATGTGGCTGTTGAACACATGTTGGATGGTCATTTCAGCTATCGCGATCAGGTCCGTAAGGTCGCATTGCAGCAGTTGGCTGACAATCCAGCTGATACCGATGCTCGTTGGACCTTGGCGCTTTTGGCAGTATTGAAGAATCGCCCAGATGAGGCGGCAACCCAATTCGCCGCTTTAGAGAAATTGCTACCAGATAGTCCCTGGCCCAGTGCTTATCACAGTGTGGTGATGCTTGCGGGTTGGAATCCTTGGCAGGCATCGGCTGTGGCTGATCGAGCTCAGCGAAGGCATCCCAATGATCTATTGGCCGGGTTAGCTGATCTCAGTGGTGTGTTGGGCGGGGCTTTATGGCGTTTACCTGCAGCTTCTGGATCGATTCCAAAGGCAGTGCAGCAGGTAGAGGAAGCGCTAAAGCCGACTTCTCAGGAGAAGGATTCCAGTTGATCGAGCCTCAACCACACGTCCGGCACGGGCATGCGCCAACGCACTTGCACATACTCTCCATCCTTGATGGCAAGGATTTCTCCTGGACCTTCGAAGATGTAGTTCGGTGGGGCGGAATCGCTAGCTGCGGCTTCAATGCTGTGGCTATAGGCCTGTCGGTTGACTCGAACAAGGGCTCCTTTTTTAAGGGCTGCTGGGGCCTTGGCAGGTTCAGAAGTTTCGGCCATTGCGGGGCACTTGCGTCTTCTCAGGCTAGAACCTTTTCAGCATCGATAACGTTCTGATTTGGGCCATTCACTTGCTCTCTACTTGTTGGCCTTTGGCGGTTTGTTGCTTGTAGCTGTGTTACTCGATGACCTGGCTGCTCGCGTGAGGGTTCCAGGGATTTTGATGGTGCTGATTCTTGGCTTGTTAGTTGATAACCATTTGCATACGTCTTCTGGCATAACTTCTCCCTTGCTTTCTCTTGGCCATGCCGAGCAGATAACCCAGGCAGCCCTTGTTTTGGTGCTGTTTTTTGGTGGGCTTACTACCAATTGGGCACAGATGAGGTCCGTTATCAAGCCAGCGCTAAGGCTGGCAACCTTTGGTGCCTTGCTTACGGCTCTATTGCTCACGGCATTGATGCTGGCACTGGGTATGGCTGAAGGTAATTCGCTATGGCTGGTGTTGTTCCCGCAGGCTTTGTTTGTGGGCTCGATGTTGTGCAGCACGGATGCTTCCGCCACGTTTGCCCTGGTGCGTCCACTGGCAGGACGATTGCCCAAAGCTTTATTGGATTTACTTGAAACCGAATCGGGTCTCAATGACCCCGTGGCGGTGGTGTTGGCTGGCGTAGCAATGGCCTTGGCTGGCGGCGAGGGAGTGGCCCCAGCGGCTTTAGTGACTCAGGTTTTGCGCCAGTTTCTCTTGGGCATCCTTTTGGGGTTTCTAGGTGGAAGTCTCACTACTCAGGTACTGGGTAGTCGCAGGTCTTTGAATACCAATTCCATGCTGCCCGTGGTGAGCCTTGCTTTGCTGATGGTTCTCGCTGGTGGAACCACCCTCATGGGAGGCAGCCCTTTGTTGGCTGCTTATGTGGCGGGGTTAGTACTTGGTAATGGCTCGAGCACTGATCGGTTGGTGCTGGAAGAGGCTCACGCTAGTTTCGCAAAAATGGCGGAACTGCTTTTGTTCCTTTGCATGGGGCTTGTTGTTGCTCCCGAGGATGTCGTCAAAGCCGCTGGTTTGGCATTCCTGCTCTTTTTCCTAATGCAGCTGGTGCGGTGGTTGATTGTTCACTCTTTGCTATTACGCAGTTCATTTTCGTTAAGTCAGCGTACGTTTATTTGTTGTGCAGGTCTGCGCGGTGCGGTGCCTATTGCTTTGGCGATTGATGTTTGGGCTTCGCCTGTGAGTTGGGGCAGCAAAATGCCTCCATTGGCTCTTGCGGTGGTTTTGTTCGGATTGTTATTTCAAGGGTTTGCCTTGGTGCCCATTGCTAATCGTCTTGGTCTCACCAGCCCTGTGGAAGCATCTTCTTCAGCCTCTTAGTCTCGCGGCTAATGACTCATTAGTTCCATGCGCCTTCTACTTCTTGGTTGTAGTGGCTTTGTGGGCCGGGAATTAGTACTCCAGTTGCTAGAGGCTGGCCACCAGCTGACCTTGGTTAGTCGTAAGCCTGCATTTGGGTTTGATCAGGCTCGTCAGACAGGTCAGTTGGGATGGCTGCAGATCAACCCTGCTGAACAAGAAAGTTGGCTCGATGGCCCACTCCTTAGTGCCTTGGAGGAAGTTGAGGGTGTGGTCAATTTGGCTGGAGAACCAATCGCTGAACAGCGCTGGACACCTGAGCATTGCCAGAAACTGGCGTCGAGTCGTTTGCACACCACTAGGGCCTTGGTGCAAGCCATGGGCCAACTAAAGGTGCCGCCACGTGTGCTCGTGAATGCCTCTGCAGTGGGTTATTACGGCACCAGTTCAGATAAACACTTCACTGAAAAGAGCTCTTGTGGGGACGACTTCCTGGCTCATCTTTGTGAGCAGTGGGAGGCTGCGGCGGCTGCTAAACCCGCTGCTACTCGATTGGTGGTGGTGCGTATCGGTATCGTGCTTGGCCCCGATGGAGGCGCCCTCGGCAAGATGCTGCCAGTGTTCAGGCTTGGTTTTGGCGGTCCTGTAGGTAGTGGTCGTCAGTGGATGAGCTGGATTCACCGCACTGATCTTTGTCAGTTGATTGGCAAGGCCCTTGAAGATCGTTCCTGGTCAGGGGTTGTTAATGGAGTCGCTCCCGAACCGGTGTCCATGGCTTCATTTGCATTGGCTCTTGGTAATGCTCTTGGTCGCCCTAGCCTCTTGCCGGTGCCAGGACCAATCCTCAAGTTGTTGCTTGGTGACGGCGCTCGTGTCGTACTTGAGGGGCAACATGTGGCCTCAGAACGATTGCCAAAACTGGGTTTTAGCTTTCAATATCCTGATCTTCCCCAGGCCTTATCCGCTGCCACCACGCCCATACCCCATTAACTAGTGCTGCAGCGATTAATAGGCCGATGGCAGGTGTGAATAGAGGCTCCCAAAGTTGTTGTAAAAGTCTCATTGGGGCTTGCACCCCCTGGCTTCCAGCCAGTATCGCTGCAACAAACCACAGTGCTCCTGCAATTACTAGGAATGCATCCAGCATCAGTAGTCGGTCCAGCCACTGTTTCCAACGCTGTTCAGCAGAAGGTGTGCTCATTGATGTTTCACCGTTAGCAGGTTTGTGATTGCCTCGGCTAGTCGTTGTCCACCTCCTGCTCCCCCGAGTCGACGCGCAGCCTGCTGTTGACATTGTGCTTGCAGTTCACGGTCTTCCAAGCTGCGTTTAAGCAGCTCAACGGTCAGCTTGGCAGTGTTTTGCAGATTGAGAGCTTCGCCAGTTTTCCCATCAGCACAAAACACTGTTGGCCCTAGAAGTCGGCGTTGCGCTTCTGCAAATTCAGCCGTGAACTGTGGGCCCATCCCTGCTAGTTGCACCACTGGTTTGGCTAGTCCTACTGCTTGCTCAGTGGCCGTACCGGCCATACTGATAAGTAGATCGCTGCTTTGCAGCACCTTAATAAAAGAGTCTCGTCGCAAGGTGATATGCCGCTCTCCGAGCACCAGCCGTGTAAGTGTTTCGTTATCTGGATCAAGTTGCATTCGCCATCCTTGATGTGTGATTACTGCAGCAAGGCTGTTGTCATCCAGGGCTGGGACCAGTGCGAGATCAAGGCTAAGTTCACCGCTGGTTAGTAGTTGTTCTGGTAGATATTCGACCAGCGCCAACAGCAACATTAGGTTGTGTTCTAGTTCAGGGCGACGGCTACCGGGCAGTAGTCCCAGGCGGCAACGGCAGGCAGGTAAACGCGCTTGAGGTGTGAGCACAGGATCCATGAAGGGGTTGCCTAGGAAGCTCACTGGGCGTTGAAGTTGGCTTGTAAGGTCTGTTGCGGTCAGCTCGTCGCGGCTGAAGATACCTAAAACCCTCCTGCTGGTTAGACATCTGCCACAGGGCCAAGGCAATCGCAAGCGACCTTCATAGTGACTGGAGTAGGCCACTAGGTAAATGGCTACGGGGCGGAAGCTAAGCCAAGCGGCCATGACAGGGATCACATCGCCAATGACCACCAGCAGGTCGTAGCGATGTGCCACCTGCAACAAACGTCCTAGTCGTTGCAGGAGATACAACACCTGACCTTGAAGTAGTTCCGTCAGCCTGCCTCGCAGGCTGGTGTATCCAAGCCCACCTGTGCTGAACTCTCGGACCTGTCCAAGTATTTCGATTTCTGCTTCGCTGTAGGCATGTCCATGACCTACCAAGGGCAGCGCATCTACCTGATGACCGGTTTTTTTTAGGACTTTGCCTAGTAGAGCTCCGGAAAGGTCTTCTCCATGACCATTGCTCAATAGCAGCAGCCGCGCCACCTCAGAGCTCCAGCCAGGCCTTCACTTTCTTTAAAGCCTGCCAATTTGGTTTGCGCTCTAACCCATCTGCGATTGAGCCTTTGAGTTCTTTGGCAAACTCTGGTGCCACGGCTAGAACTTTTTGCACTACATCGATTTGATCACGCACCCCTTTGGAGTTTGTTTCCAGTAGAGCCAGGCTTAGGTTGATTCGGGCCTGGGGATCTTGGGCGTTGAGTTTTACTGCAGTGCGGGCGGCGCGCAGGGCTGCATCAGGTTGATCATTGAGAAGCTGCAGCCAGGCTAAGCATGTCCAGCCAGCGGCTTGATTGGGCGCTGATGCTGTGATGATTTCAAAATCCTCGATCAGCTCACTGGCTTCTGTTCCGGACTGATACCGGTTCATGGCCTTTTGGAACAGGCTCTCGTTGGTGGACTCCATCGGATGCAGTGAGACTGCTTAAGTCTCTTCAGAATCCCACGGGGAAGGGTCGACTGAATTTAGACAGCGAATGAATTGCCGCAACCACAAGTTTGGCTGGCGTTGGGATTGGTGAAGTTGAAGCCGCCGCCAATCATCTCAGTGCTGAAATCCAATTGCATCCCATAGATGTAAAGCAAGCTCTTGGGATCGCAGATCACACGGAAATTTGCGCCATCGGTTGCTGTGTATTCATAAACTTGATCACCCTCTTCGATCTCGGTTGAGGGCACGAAGTCCATGGTGTAGCTCATGCCGCTGCAGCCACCGGAGCGGACGCCTACTCGCAGCACCTGATCTTTCCCCTTCTCAAGGCAGATCCTGGCCAATTGCTGCATGGCTGTCCCGGTGATCAGGATGCCTTTGCCGTCATTGGCGGTGTGGTTGGCTGCAGGGCTAGTGGTGCTGGTCATCATTACTGGCAAAGTCCTCTTTTTATTTTATGGAGGCATGTCTCGTGTTTGCCTCGCCAATGCAGCCGACCAGCTGCCATATTTATAGAGTTGAAAGGATTTTTGTAGGAAGCGCGTGTGCGGGTCGCCATTGTGGGCGCTGGGCTTGCCGGACTGGCTGCAGCTGTTGATCTAGTTGATGCCGGTCATGCCGTGGATCTCTACGAAGCTAGACCGTTCATTGGCGGCAAGGTTGGCAGCTGGGAAGATCCAGATGGCAACCACATAGAAATGGGGTTGCATGTTTTCTTTTTTAATTACGCCAATCTCTTTGCACTGATGCGAAAGGTGGGTGCAATTGATCACTTATTGCCAAAGGACCACACTCATTTGTTTGTCAACCGTGGCGGTGATCTTCGATCTCTTGATTTTCGTTTTGCTCTAGGGGCTCCTTTTAACGGCCTGAAGGCTTTTTTTACGACCCCTCAGCTGAACTGGATCGATAAATTGCGCAATGCCCTTGCGCTTGGTACTAGTCCCATCGTTAGGGGCTTGGTGGATTACGAGGGGGCAATGAGCACAATCCGTGCTCTCGATGAGGTGAGTTTTCAGCAGTGGTTTGTCAATCATGGCGGCAGCTTGCAGAGCATTCAGCGCATGTGGAACCCGGTTGCTTATGCGTTGGGGTTTATCGACTGTGAGGAGATTTCGGCCCGTTGCATGCTCACTATCTTCATGATGTTTGCGGCCCGTACGGAAGCATCAAAATTAAATCTGCTGAAAGGATCCCCTCATCGCTGGCTTACTGCACCGATTCTTGAGTACATCCAGGCAAGGGGAGCTCATCTTCATCTTCGTCATCGTGTTCGAGAGGTGCGTTTTAGTGATGATGAAGCTCCGATGGTGACAGGGCTAAGCCTTGGCACTCCTGAAGGGGATGTCATGGTTGAAGCAGATTGCTACTTGGCTGCTTGTGATGTCCCAGGTATTCAGCGATTGCTGCCTGAGGCCTGGCGCCGCTTCCCTCAGTTTGATGGTATTTACAACCTCGAAGCAGTGCCAGTTGCCACAGTGCAGCTGCGCTACGACGGCTGGGTGACTGAACTGGGTAATGACTCCATCAATGAGGCTGCACGTAGGGATCTTCAGTGTCCTGTTGGTTTGAATAACCTGCTCTACACCGCTGATGCAGATTTCAGCTGTTTTGCCGATTTAGCTCTTGCTAGTCCTGAGGACTATCGCCGGGAAGGCCTGGGTTCTTTGCTTCAGTGTGTACTTACTCCTGGTGATCCCTGGATTTCGAAATCTGTTGAGACGATCGTTTCGCATACAGATGCTCAAGTTCGTGAATTGTTTCCTTCTTCTCGGTCGCTAAAGCTTGTGTGGAGCAACGTCGTCAAACTTGCTCAGTCTCTCTATCGAGAATCCCCAGGGATGGAGCCTTACCGACCAGATCAAAGCACGCCTATCGGTAATTTTTTCTTGGCAGGCAGCTATACGCGCCAGGATTACATCGACTCGATGGAGGGTGCCACGATGAGTGGCCATTTAGCGGCAGCGGCGATTCTGCAGCAACCTGCCATGTTGGCCACTAATAAGGCGGTTGCTTGACGATGGGACGTTGGCTTGAACACACAGTTACTAGCGATATCAAAGTTCCCGTTGAGCGGGCTTGGGCTGTGTGGATGGATCTAGAGGCCATGCCCCGCTGGATGAATTGGATTGAATCTGTGAAAACCCTTGATGATCCAAATCTCACTAATTGGACATTGGCTGCTCAGGGCTTTCGTTTTCAATGGAAGGCAAGGATTACCAAGCAGGTTGAAGGCCAGCAGTTGCAATGGGAATCCGTAGGAGGACTGCCTACGAAAGGTGCTGTGCGCTTCTATGCGGAGAGTGAGAACCACACAGCTGTGAAATTGAGTGTTAGCTATGAGTTGCCGAGGGCCTTGGCACCCTTGATGGAACCAAGCATCCTTGGAGGGATTGTTACTCGTGAGCTCCAGGCCAACCTTGACAGATTTAGGGATCTTGTGGAAAGCGGTTACAGCGTTTCTTCCTGAGTCGTCCGCTGCAGCAGCCTGGCGGTTTAGGTGTGGACTGGTCGTGCTTGCGGTTGTGCTAATTGGCTGTAGTGCTGATAACTCCACTACTGAGACGTTGCCGACAACACCCCTGGTAGTTCCTGAGATTTCAGAGGAGCTTGTTGTACCGCCTGATTTGCCTAATCCTCTAAAACCACTTCCTTCGGCTACAGACGTCCAGGATCGTGTCCCGGAAGGTCGCTCGGATCCTTTTCAACCGCTTGTTTCAGGAGCAAAAGCTAGCGTCATACTCAACGGAGTCTTGATTGTTGGTGGTCAGCAGCGGGCCTTGGTGGAGCTCTCTGATCGATCAGGGACGATATGTGTAGGGCCTGGAGGCCTTTGCCTTGGTCAGGCTAAAACCGAACAGTTGCTACCTCCTAGTTGGTCGCTGCTATCGATTGATGTTCAGCGAGGGTGTATCACTCTGAGCCGGAGGGGTAAGACTCAGGCCCCCACTTGCATGCTTGAACACAAGCGCTGACCAGTCCCTCCAAGTCATGGGGATCGGCCTCCTGGTCGACCCGTCCAAAATGTTTCTCACAGCTAAGGCTTGTCTGAGGGCCAATAGATATCAGCTTTACCCCTTGAAGGTATTGCAGCCAATCATTGCCAAAACGATGGCTAAGTAACGCTGCTGTATGTGCTGCGGTTTTGCCGCTACTGAATGCGATCGCATTCACATCATTATTAGCCAGGGCTTGGGCCGTGTCTGTTGGTATTGCTTTTGGGCAGCGGGATTCATAGGCCGCTACTTCGATGACGCAAAAATCAGCTTCTCTGAATGCATTAGCTAGAACTGTGCGACCGCCGCTTTGGACTCTTGGTAGCAGCATCCTCAGTCCAGACCCTGAGACTGGGAAATGTTCAATCAGGCTGTCGGCTACAAAGTTGGGTGGAACAAAGTCAGCAGTAGCACCAAGTTTTTCTAAATGTTGGGCTGTTTTGCGTCCTACTGCAGCAAGTTTTAGATCCTTGGGGCGATCGGCAAGAGATCTCTCTAAGCGTTGAAGCCTTGCTTCAACGGCTAATACTCCATTGGCACTGGAGAAAACCAACCAATGAAAGTTCTCAAGATCAGCCAAGGCATCATCAAGAGGTTTCCAGTCGTCGGGTGGACCAATTACAAGGGCAGGCAGATCAAGAACCTTCGATCCCAGGGCATTAAGCAAGCGATGGGCCTCACCCTGTTGTTCCTGGGCACGGGTCACGATGATTGTGCGGTCTTGTAGTGGAGCTATGGGATTACAGCTCATCTGTTTTCCTGGTCTAGCTTCACCATTCCTGCCACCTGATTGCGCAATCTTTCGCTTTCCTCGTTTCGCCCTTGGTCGTGCAGCAGCGCAATAGCTTTGTTGAAGTTATTGCGAGCACCATTGATGTCTCCGGCAACAAGCATGGCGACAGCTTGGTTTTGATGCGTCTCAGCATGCTCGGGATTCAATTGTTTGGATTGCTCATAGGCTTGTAAGGCTGCCACTAGATCGCCTCGGCGACGCTGCATCAGGCCGAGGTTGTACCAGGCGATAGCTACTTCCGGAGCTTGTTGGGTAGCGGTGGTAGTTAGCGCGATCGCTTCATCGAGTTGTTCTTGTTGCATGAGGAGCCCAGCCAGGTTTAAGCGCGCTCCCAGGCTTGCCCTTATATCCATAGGAAGATCTAAGGCCTCGCGGTAGGCCTTAATGGCTACCTTGGGATCGTCTTGGCAAAGGGCAATGCCTAGGTGGAGAAGAAGTTCGTAGCGTTCGATCGGATTGGCAGTTGTCTCCTTGTTTTGCTCTAGGCCTTGTCTGAGTAGTTTTATACCGCGCTCTTTTTGCCCTTCGGCTACTTCGAGGGCGCCGAGTTTGGCGCAGGCATAGGGGTCACAGGGATGTTCAGCTAGCCAGGCCTCCATCGCTATTCTTAGGCGCTGAGATTTATTGCTGCGTTGGAGTAGATCCGGTCGGTAGCCCTCGTGGAGTAAAGCTGGTTCAACGTAATCAACAATGCGCCAATCGGGTTCGTCGTTGAGTATCTCTCGCACGCTGTCGTCAATCATTGAGTGATAGGGACGGCTCCAGCGGATTCTCTGGTGTCGACGGAATAGGCGGCTGACGCTGGAGTAGGGGGCCATTGTTGCTCCCTGCTCAAAGCGCAGCAGGTTTACTACTAAGACATCCTGTTGGGCCATTAGCTCTCTTAGATCTGGGATGGCCTCAGCTCGTAGTTGTTCATCAGCATCAAGAACAAGCACCCAGTCCCCCTTGATTAGGTTTAGGGCGGCATTACGGGCTGGGGCAAAGTCCCCTGGCCAGGGAAGTTGTTCTACCTGCGCACCAGCGGCTTTAGCTACGGCCACTGTTGCATCAGTTGACCCTGTGTCTAATACCACTATCTCGTCGACAAATCCTTTCACTGATGCCAGGCAGGATCCCAGCCGACTCTCTTCGTTGCGTACGATCATTGAGAGGCTGAGCATTTGCACTGGCTAAGTGGTTGGTATGAGGCTAGAGCCGTCAGTCTGTGAACTCCTGCAGCAGGGCTGGTTGCGAGTTTGAGTGCACCTTTGCAGGTTTCAGTAGGTAGCTAAGAGCCTGACGTTGTGCTTCAGGCATTTGACCAGGGCTATAAACCGCTGGGATTCCAGTATCTAATCCTTGAGTGAGCTCATCCCAGAGGTAAGGGCTGCCGTAGACCACTAGTGCTGCAAGGCGTTTTTGTCGTTGTAGTTGTTTGATGACTGCTGCCCATGGTTCATGGCGATCCTGGTCGCCACGGAACGGATTCCCACGTAAGAAAAGTTGTAGCAGTATCGGGCCACTGCTCATTCGTTCTAAAGCTAAGGGTTCTTTGGGGTCGTCTTGCCAGGGCGAGATACCGAGGTTGTGGTGGAGCACGTTTTGGAATCCAGCTTCTGAGGGCAGCACTAGTGCTGGTGCTGTGGCTGTGAGCACCGAGCAGGGCAATACTCCATCTACCCGCAGAAGATTGATGCCTGAATCAGTTGCCGTGATTGGTCCTGGATGGAGGATTTCTAGGGAGGCACTTACTAGCTCTTTAGCGAGTGCATGGTCTTCATCCCTTTCCAGGGGATTGTTATTGCTTGTGCTGTTGTTTAGGAGAAATTTGTTAGTGCAATCATCAACCTTCCTCAGTGCTTTTCGACGGCGTTCTCGTGAGGCCTCCAGTCGCTGCATGGGGATTTGACCTGATTGGAGGGCTTTGCATAGGGCTTCAATTGCACTATCTGCGTCCTCGGGCATCAGAATCAAGTCGGCACCGGCATCAAAGGCCATAACGGCGGCTTCGCCGGCGCCATAGGTCTGAGTGATGGCTTGCATGACTAGGGCATCGGTCACGACCAAGCCTTCAAACTTCAGTTGGTCGCGCAAAAGGTTTTGCAGAACAGTTTGAGAAAGGGTGGCCGGATGGGAGGCGTCAAGGTTTCGCATTAACAGATGGGCAGTCATGACGCTGTCGACGCCGGCTTTAATCGCAGCCTGGAAGGGCACAAGTTCAAGCTCTTCAAGTTGGTGGAGGTTGTGCTCCAGTACTGGTAACTGCAGATGGGAATCAATCCCCGTATTGCCATGTCCTGGGAAGTGTTTGGCGCATCCAAGTACGCCTTCGATAGTTAGGCCTCGTTGAAAAGCGCAGACCAGGGAAGAGACAGTTTCAGTGTTTTCTCCCCATGCCCGCACATTGATGACAGGGTTGGCAGGATTGTTGTTGACATCACAGACGGGTCCTAACACCCAGTTGAGTCCGCAGCGATGAGCCTGGTATCCAGTGCAGCGTCCGTAGCGTTCGGCCAGATTTAGAGCACGATTTTGGTCCTGTTGATATAGCCGTCCAAGAGCCATGGGCGGTACCAGCCAAGTGCCACCTTCAAAGCGTTGACCAACCCCCTCTTCCACATCAGCGCAAAGCAGGATGGGTGCTTTTGCCCATTGCTTAAGTGTTTGGCAGCGATGCGCTAGTTCGGTGCTTGTGCCCCCTAGCAGAATCACACCGCCAACACCATCTCCCAAGAGGCGTTGTAGTTCTGTGTTGCTTAATTCCCACTGTGGGTAACGGCGTTGCTGATCGCTGGCGTGACCACTGGCTCTTACTACCACTAGCTCCGCAACTTGTCGTCGAAGAGGGTTTGGGATCAGTGGCTTCACGTTCCGTTGAGAGTTGTTGTATCGAAAGCACTTGGTTCATTACTGCCGGGCTGCATTGGATCTCGGTTTTCTCGTGCTTGTTCCAGTTTTCCGAGCAGGTTCAGCACGGAGGTTCCTTTCTCGATGCCGCGATCCAGATGAAAGTGCACCTCGGGTGCACGCCGCATCTTTAATCTGCGGCCCAACTCTCCTCTGAGGAATCCACTGGCGGCTTCTAGCCCCGCTAGCACTTCAGAGCGTTGGCTTTCTTCACCGAAGATGCTTACAAAAATCTTGCAGTGTTGGAGATCTCCAGATACTTCCACTTCAGTGATGCTCACCATGCCTTGATGCACCCGCTCGTCGCGGATGCCATGGATCAGCAGTTCGCTTGCTTCGCGGCGAATTAGTGCCGCTACCCGCTCTACCCGTCGCCCCGGTGCCATATCTATACAAGTGATGTTGGCGAGACCATGGCACGCATGATCAAAACGATGGTGGTCAATCCACTGATCAGGGCCCCAATGATTGCTATGGCAGTGATCGGATTACTCCTTCGTTTACTTAGTGGTTCTAAGTAATTGTTGAGCAGACCAAGGCAAAAAGCGATCAGGTATCGGGGATACCGTGACAAGTTGAGGAATAACTCCCGCATGGTGTTGGCGAGTTTTTGAATCTGTTAGCTACTCTGCCGTTCTTTTGGCGGATCAAACCATGATGGACCTGCATCAATTCCGCCATTCGGCTTTCTGCCTCAAGGTGAGGATGATCTTGCAGGTCAAGGGTTTGAGTTATCAGGTTGTGGAAGTGACACCTGGGCTGGGTCAGGTGGCCTTATTTCGCCTGTCCGGTCAGCGGCAAGTGCCGGTTCTTGTTGATGATGAAAATGTTTTGGCAGATTCGAGCACTATTGCTCGATATCTTGAGACCAAGCAGCCTCAACCACCATTGATTCCGGCTGATCCGCAGCAGGCTGCTCAGGTTCATTTGATTGAGGATTGGGCGGATACAACCTTGGCGCGGGCTGTCCGGTCAGCTTTGGTGCATGCTGCCGCGATGGATCCTGAGTTGCGTTTAGCTCTTATTCCAGAAGATCTGCCGCCTCCTGTGCGCCAGGTAATGGGAGACCTGCCTGGAGGTTGGCTTAACGGAGTCGCCGAGATATTTGGCCAGGGGGAGAGGGTTGAGTTGTTAACCAGTCTCGAACAGCTGGCTGGTTTGGTGCAAAACAGTTCCTGGTTAGTAGGAGATGCCATGAGCCTGGCTGACTTGGCGGTAGCTGCTCAGATTTCTTTATTGCGATTCCCGCTCTCGGCTGGGGCACCATTGGCCGGGAAAGGTGTTCTCGGTCTTAGTGATCATCCGCGTCTGCAGCCTTTATTCCAGTGGCGGGATCAGCTTGAGTTGGCATTGTTTCAAGCGGATCAAGTTGATCTATGAGCTCAATTTGATCATCGAGCCAGTGAGAGCCGAAAAATGTCCGACCCCTTGATTCGTGCTGTTGATCACTATGTGGTGTTGGAGCCTGGCGAGCCTGAGCGGCTACTGAGCGCTGCCGACACACTTGATTGGTTGCAGATTTGGTTGCAGCGACTTGAGCTTTTGCCGCAGGATTTGCAGAGTGAGCCCTCTTTAAGTTCTGCTGCTCAGCGGTTGATTGATACCGCTTGTGAGCTCGAGGTGGGCAGAGGCCTCAGCGTGCAGTGGTTTGCGGTGCGGCTCACCCCTGGGGGTTCTTGAGAAGGTTGGTTAGGGTTTCGAGAATGTTTAGGACAACTTGGTTGGGGTCTTCATCGCCAACTTCCAGGTGCAGGTCGGCTTCGGCATAAAGCGGTTGGCGTTTCGTAAATAAGTTTTTAAAGGCTGCTTCAGGGTCAGTTGTTTGCAGTAAAGGCCGATTGCCGGAATCGGCTTGTAAACGCTTTAGGAGTCGTTTTTCGCCAGGGTCGAGCCAGATCACGATGCCCTGATGCAAAACACCCCAGTTTTCTGGTTTGGTCACTATGCCCCCCCCAGTAGAGACAACAAGTGAATGGCGTTGTCCAATGGCATTGAGTACTTGTGATTCCATGGCGCGGAAACCTTCTTCACCTTCCTCGCTGAAGATTTGGGGGATCGCTCTGCCAGCAAGTTGTTCGATTACCGCATCTGTATCGATGTAGCCGTAGCTGATTTGTTGAGCTAGGGGACGACCGGTGATGCTCTTGCCACTAGCCATCATTCCAACTAAGTAGAGGTTGCGACCGCCCAACCTTTGCTTCAGTGGATGGGGTGATGGGGTGTCGCTCATTGAGTCGTTAGCGGCGTTAGCTTTCTAGGATGACTTCTTGTCAGAGCACGGCATGACTGACGTCCCTTTATCGGAACGCCATGGTCAGGGCCGCGGCTGTGTCATAACCCGTCGCGCATGCTTTTGCGCCAGTCATCGTTACTGGTTGCCTGAATTGTCTAGCGATGAAAATGCTGCCTGTTTTGGTTTATGTGCACTGTCACCAGGTCATGGCCATAACTATGAGCTGATCGTTTCGATGGCTGGTGAGCTCAATGCTGATGGCATGGTGCTTAACCTTTCTGAGGTCAAGCACGCCATCCGCTCTGAGGTAACAGAGCAGCTTGACTTTCGATTTCTCAATGATGTCTGGCCAGAGTTTGATCTTTCCAATTCAGAGGGTTGTCTGCCGACCACTGAGGCTTTAGCGAGGATTATTTGGGATCGCCTCATCCCTCATCTGCCACTTGTGGCCATTCGGCTTTACGAACACCAAGGCCTTTGGGCCGACTATCTCGGAGATGCTATGGACGCTTACCTCACGATCCGTACTCATTTCGCTGCAGCTCATCGGCTGGCCAGGGCTGAATTAAGCAAGGAGGAGAACGAACGCATCTATGGCAAATGTGCACGTCCCCATGGCCATGGCCACAACTATTTGCTGGATGTAACTGTGCGAGGAGAAGTTAATCCCCGCACTGGCATGGTCTGTGACCTAGTGGCTTTGCAAAATCTCGTCAATGACCTTGTGGTGGAACCCTTTGATCACACATTTTTGAACAAAGACGTTTCCCACTTCGCCAGTTGTGTGCCAACGGCAGAGAATATTGCCTTGCATATTTCTGATTGCCTTGTGACACCGATCCGAGAGATTGGAGCTCATCTCCATAAGGTGCGTTTGCAGGAAAGTCCAAATAATGCAGCCGAGGTCTATGCCGAAGCACCAAAGCTTGAGTCCATGCCTGAGGCATTGCAGGCTGTGGCAGCCAACTAACCAACCATTTGCAAAAGAAGCCCTGGATTCGTCTTGTCTTGGCTATCAGCCTTGATGGCCGATTAGCTCCGGCTGGTGGTGGTGCGGCTCAGTTGGGTGGAGTTGGCGATCGTCGGCTATTGGAAGAAGCACTGGCCTGGGCAGATGGAACTTTGATTGGTGCGGGAACGTTGCGGGTTCATCACAGCACTTGCTTGATTCATGATCAGGATCTACTTGACCTGCGGATTTCTTCTGGGCGTTCTGCTCAGCCCACGTCTGTGGTCGTTAGCCGCCAGCAGTGGTATTCGCCAGAAGCAGCTTTTTTTCAGCAGCCCATCGAGCGTTGGCTGCTGAGTCCTCATCGGGTTTCAGTGCAGGGCTCCCAAGAGCTTCTGCCTCCAGTTGGTTATCAGCGTCAGCTGCTGCTTGAAAATGACTGGACTCAAGCTCTGAATCGCTTGGCAGAGGCCAGATTGAATCGACTTGTTCTGTTAGGAGGAGCTCAGTTGGCAGCATCGCTGCTGCAGGCTGATGTTGTCGATGAGATGCAACTCACCCTCACGCCAAAACTGCTTGGAGGTATGCATACATGGGTCCCCCAACAGCCTGATGGCTTGCCGGAGGGTCTTGGCGAAGCTGAGGCATGGCAGCTTCAAGCAGTTGAACCCTTGGTTGGCAATGAACTCTTGCTGCGTTACATACGTAAGCGCTCATCAAGCTCTAGGAGTAATAAATAGACCTTGCTCATTCATTGAGCTGCAGCTGTCAATTTCAAAAGACTTGAGCCGCTGAGGGATGAGTCTCAATGACCCATCCCTCAGGAAGCACCGGGGACTGGTTGCGCCTGAGGGGGTTTTGTGGGCGGATATTGCTCCCACCAATTGAAGCTATAGATAACTTGGCAACATGCCCACTGTTTGTCTAGGTAACAGCACAGGTGGATTGATTATTCATTTTTCAAGTTGCCTCCGTGCCATCGCTAGTTGTTTTAGCTGAGCATTGACAGCAGTCATTTGTCGCAGCGGGAGGGTTCGCTGGTGAATCTCTTTTTAGCGAAGTGAATAGATTAGTAGTGTCAATAGTTCTTTTCAAAGGGTCTTCTGACGCACTTTAAGAAGAAGAAAACCTCCGAAAAGCAAGGTCAGTGTTGACATGCCGATGGAGATAATCAGAAAAGAAGGGCTTTGAAGAAGGCTCATGCTTCGCATCAGTAGCGTGCCAGCACCTTTTTGTCTAGATCTGCTGACTTTGTCAAGCTCAAACCTGGAAAATCTCCTATTACTTACATCTATTAAAGGATCTGATTATGTATGCCGTCGAAGCCATGAAAGCCACTCCTTTGTCTGTTGACTACGCAGACCTCACTGAGCTCACAAAGGAGCAGCTGAGCGCTGAGTATGAAGATAAAACCATGGCAATACTCAGCAATCAACATTGTGAAGTGGACTACCTTAAATTTGGGTATCAGTTGAATCAAGTTATTGAGGAAGCGCAGGAACGCGGCATCTCTGAAATGGAGCTAAAGATTGCATCAGGCATCTACAAAGTAGCCTAATGTGCCAGTATTAATGCTCATATAGAGGGGCCTAAGTGGCTTTTGGAGAAGACTTTTCTAATTACTTTTTAATCTTGTCAGTTTGGTTGATTTTAAGTTGAGAGCACCCATTAAATTCCGTTTTTGATAGTCATACCAATCCATCAATCCTGAAGGTCACGGAAGATAACCGCAAGCGCCCAAGGCCCGAAGAGAGCAATGTTGTTGATTTTCTATATCGCTTAGGGGGCTTCGCAGGGATTCTGCCTACTATCTTGCTAGGTCGTCAGTAATGGTTTATTTGTCGATCGCAGCAAAAGTAATCAATGACCTCCCGTTTGCATGACGGCAGGCATCTATAAACCCGACTGATCCCCATCACCCAGGCCCGTCGCTTAACGCGAGGGTCTTTTTTATTGCTGGGGACTTAATGCACAGCCATCACGTTGAGGAAGCCGGCGTGCTTTTGCTCAAGTCCTTTTGCTGGCGTTTGCTTTGTTTTTTCGGCCTCTCAAAATGAATAGGAAGGGGATTCCCACAAGCATCAAACCTCCATCTATCAATAAGAGGTTGTTCCAGAGGTCCATTTGACTTCTTCCTGCAAAAACTGAATAAATATCTAACCATGTGCGACTAGCTGTCTTGGCTCATGAGGATGTGGCAATGAGTAACTCGTCGATAGATCCCACGCCAAGGCTGGTGGATGGTCCTAGCGATGCGCCTGCAACTCTTCTTTTGGCGCATGGTGCAGGTGCACCTATGGATAGTCCATTTATGGCAGCAATGGCTAGCGGACTGGTCGAATGTGGTTGGCAGGTAGTGCGATTTGAATTCACCTACATGGCTAAGCAGCGCCTGAGCGGTCGACGATCTGCCCCAGATCGGATGCCGAAATTGAAGCAAGTCTTCTGTGAACAGGTAGTGAAGGAAGCTGCTAATAGGCCAGTCTTCATTGGCGGCAAGTCGATGGGGGGCAGGGTTGCCAGCCTTTTAGCTGATGAACTTTCCGCCAAATATTGCGTTCTTGGCTGCATTTGTCTTGGCTATCCTTTTCACCCATTCGGTAAGCCGCAGCAGCTGCGTACTGAGCATCTCACCGAGCAGCAGACGCCGACCTTGATCCTGCAGGGCGAACGCGATGCGATGGGACGTAAGGACGAGGTTGAAACCTACTCCTTATCGCCAAAGGTTTTTTTAGAGTGGATCCCTGCTGGTGACCACAGCTTTAAACCCACCCGAAGCTCTGGACTTACTGAAACCGATAACTGGTCTGCCGCTGCATCCCACGCAAGCAACTTTTGTAAGAAGCTTCTTAGTAATTGAAGCTGCGACAGCAGCAAAGCCAATGAGCCTTGGAACCCACTTATTAATAGACGGAGGACTGGTAATCCTTTTGGGTGGCTTTGTTCTGTTTGCTAGAAGCAGAGCTAAGAAGAAAGAGGATTAGTTGCGATGTCGGTGCTTGAACTATTGCGCCTAGGCAACCCTTTGCTCAGGCAGGTTTCTAAGGAAGTGAGTGATGTCCCTGATGCGATGCTCAGCCAGCTGATTGAGGATTTACAGGACACGATGGAGGCCCATCAGGGAGCTGGGCTTGCGGCTCCTCAGATTGGTGTTCCTTTAAGAGTGGTGCTGTTTGGAGGAGGAGGTCTTAATCCCAGGTATCCCGATGAAATGCCGATTCCTCAAACGGTTCTGATTAACCCTGTCTTGACGCCTATTGGTGTTGATCTTGAGGATGGTTGGGAGGGTTGCCTGAGTGTGCCGGGACTCCGTGGCAAGGTGTCGCGTTGGAGGCGAGTTCGCTATCGGGCGCTTGATGCTAATTCGCAGCCGATTGAACGTTGTGTTGATGGATTTCACGCTCGGGTGGTTCAACATGAATGTGATCATTTAGACGGTGTGTTGTTTCCCGACCGTCTTGTTGATCCGGCAGCATTTGGTTTCTTATCGGAGTTGGAAGCCGCGGGGCTTATTGCGAAGGTTCCCAACTCAAACGAAGAAGCAGATACTTCAATAAACAACATCTGTACTTGATTGTCTTCAGTGTGGGAGGCCTTGCCAGTCAAAGATATCTGCTGATCTAATGGTTAGTAAGATCGCTTGATCTAGTGATGAAGCGATCATCAATGCTCAATTTTGACTTGTTTTATTGATTTCATATGATTCAAAGCCTCCCTTTTCTTCCAGTCCGTCCAATCGCCAATAATGCTATTTGCACTTTCAGCAATTACACCAGCGGCAAGCAGAAACACCCCAAACTGTAGTATCGGATCAAGTCTCCATCCCTGGAAAAATAATATTCCTCCGACCAGTAATCCACCAAAGGAACGAGCTGCAAAAATAATTATCCGCCAGGCAGTAGAAATAATTAGTCTTGTAGAATAATCGGCACGACGTTGAAGTAGAAATATAATCTGGGCAATTGAAGCAGGAAATGCCAACAATGACCAAATGGCTATAGTCACTCCACAAATAGAGGCCCAATTAAGTGATGCATTTACCATCGAATGAGTAAGTACACTAAGCCTATTATTGAGTGCTACAACTACTACTTAACCTGCTCGAAGCCTGCTAAACACAGTTGTTAATAAATCGGTGCTTTGTTGAGCCATTAAGCTTTGCGGCAATCTCTCAGAAGCATTACATTGCAAATGTGTCATCATGGCTTCCTCCAGTTTGTATTTGGAGCATAAGAATTAAGACCTTTGCAAAATACATAGTGCGGCGTTTATTCGTAAGCCGACTGTGCTCTCGAGAGAAGAGCCAGAGGCATCATATCCTCGACAATTAGTAAACAATCGCTACATTGCCAATTCCCAGGCCTGTGGGCAGCTAGCTTTTGGCCAGTGAGCATATAGATCAGACCATGACAACTATCAATAATTTAACAAGAAAATTCATCTCCATGTTCATTGCATCATTAGTTCTTGCCTTTGCTGTTTTGCCTGCTTACCCATCCTATGCAGATGCCTTTGATCTTCCACCTTCCGTAATAGATATAGCTTCAACTTTTTCTGATAAATACTGCATAGCAATTTCCGATGGTGTCAGTGCTGAGAAAGCTGGCGAGGTGGCTGCACGCCAAATGATTACTGGCCTGATGTTTTCAGGTGTGATTAAAGAAGTAATGGATGCGCCGAAAGAAGATATTGCTTCACTGCTCGCTGCTGACATATACGATGGATGCGGAAGTGATATCGGAATCTCAAGAAAAGAGCTCAATAGCTATATAGTTGATTTGGCAAATAATGGCCCTAGTCAATCTCAATCTAGGTCTTTCAACCCTTCTGCTTTGGTCAATAAAAGAATCAACTCATAGTTTAATTTTAGCCCAGAGCATTTTTTGATATCAACCATATTGCCTTATGATTGCCTACATTTATGCTCATCTATGCACATATTACAGGATTGCAGGTGCAGGTGGGCTGCGATGATCTTTTAAGACATTTTGTTTGGTCAATAGCTTTTGAGATAAAACAGTCTTGATGTTTTTTTATGCAAATCGTGTAATAATAAGCTGATTATTTATCAGCTTCCATGGCGACATTTGATGCCTCCACACCGTTTATTCTTATTGCGCGTATAAAAGTAAAACCAGGAAAAGTCGATGAATATTTAGAGCTTGCTACAGCTACTGATTTGGCTGTTCATGCTTCAGAGCCAGGCATGCTTCACCATACTTTCGATCAGGACCCTGAAAATTCTCTTTGCTTTACATGGTCTGAAGTTTATAAAAATGATGCTGCTTTCCTCTTACATCTTTCCAACCCTCCAGTTGGAGAATATTTAGCAAAGCATGCAGAGATAGGCGATAGTTTCTCTGTTGAAGTTTATGGAACTGTTGGGGTTGAATGCCGAAATGCTATGGTTGCGACTGGACTCCCGTTGAAAATATACGAAAGTAAGTGCGGTTACAGTAGGGTTTAGCTGCCTTACCTGCAGAGATTAATCATTAGTAGCCACTCTATATGCAGGAAAAGCAAATTCCTCGCCACCCCATACTCGTAATGAACATTGATGTGATGTCAGCAATAAGTTTGCCACATTAAATTGACAGGCCTGCTAATCAGATCTCTAATGCTCAATTTGTTATTACATAAGTCCTGAATTGGTGCTTTGTGATCATCGTCTCGACTACTTTTGTTCATTCTGATGAAGATCATGCATTTTAGCTACCACTGATTGTTGTAGCTTATCTTTTTTGCTGACTAGCCAGTCGCTTACATTTGACCTTTCTTGCGGCGTTAGGTTCATTTTTTGTAGATAATCTTTAGTTGCCTCCCAAATCAATGACCCAAATTCTTTGGAGTGCCTAAGTCGCTCAGCTACTTTTTCGTGAATAT
>CAJWUF010000017.1 GCA_913047395.1 uncultured cyanobacterium | reverse complement strand
TCGTTTTGAGCCAGCGAGCGCCAATAGCACGTGAGATAGTGCGATTGTGTAGGAATTCACAGATCACGAGATATAAAGGTGAATTATTGTTTTCAGCGTTGAATTGTGCTTCGTATTCAAGAAACTCCTCTGCTGTCTGGCAGGCACGAAGTTGGTCCACGATGGCTTCTCGTTTGCTCTTGCTCATCGCTTCAACATGGCTTCTCACGGTTGTCATGTCTTTATCAGGTGTAGATCATGCTGGTAGCACTTACATAGATAGCTACTAGTTACAGCGATAGCCACTAGGTAGTGGTTAGTGTGATGGTCTTTTGACTCGCCTGAATTCTAGCCCTGCTTTTAACTTGCAGAAAGCCAACCATCCTGAAGACTTAGTCAGGATGGTTGGCATGTTGGTTTTGTGTCAGTTTCCAGGCTTAGCTAATGGTAGGAGGCACTTATCTGAGTCACATCCTGCTGGTCCAGCTTCTGTTAGTTCACCTTGATCATAGGCTTGTAGAGCCTCAAAGAAGTCACTTCTTACCCTGCGATCAACTACCTCAGCTTGCAGGCGCTCATAAGTATTGGCATCAATTGGCTCAAAGGGTAATCGTGGGAAAATTGTGTTGGCATCGAAGCGGGCTAGAAGCGCAGCAGAGATATAACCACCACTGGTTTCAATGGCCTGATGCAATGCGTCAGTTAGAGGCTCGATTTCGTTCTCGCGGAGTTCGATAGTCGCGGATGTGTTGTGAGCGGTGTAATGGCATTGAACCTGCATATAGAAGTCGAATTGCGCAAGTGCTGAGAAGTTGTTGATGTTTACCTCATCGGCACCTGGCAGATTTGCCCAGCTAACTTCAGTGGGGATTTCTACTAGCCATTCTGTGCAGCGTGGATCGAATGGATCATTTAGTAGGCGCCCTTGATCGTCCTTATCAGATTGTGAGGGCACAACGGTATATCCGTAATCCATGCAAGCCATGGCCACAGGATCGTTTTTGCGGAAGGTGATTCGACGGATAAAGCGCTGAGATTTGGGTGGGTGCCATCCCGGTGCTGCACCTGTGAGCAGACTCTTGGTCCCTGCTGGCTGCACGGTTGTGCAACGGCTAGGGCGACGCAGGCCATGACGATCGCAGTAGTCCCAGACTGTTTCGTTGACAATTTTTTTCCAACGTTTGAGGAAAGTCGCTTCCTCTAGCTTGTAATTGCGCCCTTCTTCAGTATCAGGTCGGCCTCTTTCCCACCATGTAAGCCATGGTGTGCCGAATGCATGCACAAAGAAGTCAAAAAGACCGGTAAAACTCACTCCCACAATTGGATCCCAGGCTCGGCTCTGGCGATATCTATCCACTTCAAATCGGTGGTTCAGTAGGCACGCGACTGATAAAGCAGCGGCTTTGAAGGCATCGGCTTGACCTTCTAGATCAGATGGATCTATTTGATTGAGATGGATCTCAGCCAAGTTGCAGTGAAAGTCAGCTCCTAAAATTTCACCGCAAGGGTTTAATCCATAACGACCTAGTCGATGCTCAAGTTCATTGGCATCGATTGGACCATGATTGGTCTGGAGCCAGCGACCGGCTTCCTCCTTGCCTTGGTCGCAGTAGATCTCAATGAATTCTTGTCGCAGATCCTTTGTGTTGAGGAGGTCTGCATTAGAGCGGGCAATGGCCTCGGGTGCGAATTGGATAGCACCTTCTCCAGAATGGAACTGTTTGGTTACAGCATCAAGAACTACCGAACGGCTTGGGCGATCGTGATAAACACGGGTGTGATTGGCCATGCGCAGCGCGTCTCTTTCAGAATCGATGCGCCAGTTACCGTCAGTATCTTGTTGCCAGAGATTCTCCTTAGCCCCTGCAGCTGTCAAATCTTCTGCTGAGAACTGACGCATGCCAGCACTACGACGGATATTGCCAGCAACTATCGTCACAGCGGCTTCATCTATAAGTAGGCAACACTCGACGGAAGTGAGCTGACGACCTACAGCCTTTCCTAGTAGTCGGGCTACTCGGCTATATAGATCCTTCAGCTTCACTGGATTGGCCATTCCTCCAAAGCCTTTGAGGGTTTCGCCAACAGGTCTGACGTCAGATAGGTCAATGCTCACATCAATAGACCGACCGTCGAAGCTTTTGTTACTGCAGAGTTCGAGTAGCAACTGATAGCTATCTACCCAGCCACGACGTGTATCTCCCACCTTGATGATTACATTGTTCCCATCAATGCTGTGGGTAGTTTTTTCTTGTCTTTGATTTGCGGGTGTTATGCCGATATCGGTGATACTTTTGATGGTGATCGGGTTACAGACCACCGGCAACTTTTGTATTAAGTGGGGCTCAATTACGGCTCCAGTTCCACAGCCCATCATTGCAAGGTCCATCATCAAGCCGAAGGCTTCCCAATCGACAAGATTCGTGGAGGTGCAGTTGTAGGCGCCTGAGAAATTTTCTTCCTTATTGATCCAGTCGGTGCCGCCAATCCATAACCAGCGACCTGAGGGCAGTGCTTTCT
The DNA here is from genome assembly GCA_913047395.1 of uncultured cyanobacterium. Taxonomy (GTDB): domain Bacteria; phylum Cyanobacteriota; class Cyanobacteriia; order PCC-6307; family Cyanobiaceae; genus Prochlorococcus. Next base: position 22,201 of record CAJWUF010000017.1, on the reverse strand, counting down.
TTTCGGCTTGCATGCGTGCCATCAGATCCACTTCCGTATCACTGAGCAAGCCGAGTTGACGTAGTCCTTCGAGATTGCGTGCTCTTACCTGGCTCCAGCTTTCACGTCCTGCAGCAGTACGGCGGCTGTAAGTGCGATAAAAAACCGGATTAGCGGCTGGTGCATTGGCTGGGAAATCGCTACGTTGTTCGCCGGATCCTAAGGCTGTCATTGCAATTTCAGGTCTACTTGGTGTCAGGGTCACAGGTTCGCTTAGGCCGTGAAGTACGGGAACGCTAACGCCACTTATGGGGGCTGCAAGCCTTGTTAACACCATCAACAGCGTTTGACGGAGAATGGTGCCCGTGCCGGCTTGGGTGTGATGCAGCGTTTACCTGAGCCAGAACTAATGAATGACCCGCTACAGGCGAAGGCTTACGCCGATGCCGATTTCTCTTGCGAAGATGAAGGATTTATTTGCCGCCTGCAGGAATATCTTGTTGGATTAGGAAAAATTCCCGCTCCTGGCAACTTAATAATTGATCTTGGCTGTGGACCGGGAAATATCAGTGAGCGTCTTCAAGGCCTTTGGCCCCTTACCGATGTACTTGGTATCGATGGTTCTCAAGCAATGCTTGATTTGGCTAAGCAACGGCAAAGAAAATCTGCTGTTGATCTTCAGGGGCTTTCCTATCGTTGCGCAAATCTTTGCTCACTTGTCAGCGGAGCTACTGATTTGAGCTCTTCGGCTGTCGTTGTTGTCAGCAACAGCCTTCTTCATCACCTGCATAAGCCCCATCTGTTATGGGACGCCATAAAGCATTTGGCTGCTCCTGGTGCGGTGGTTTTTCATCGCGATTTGCGCCGCCCACTCTCTAGTGAGCAGGTCATTGAGCTTAAAAATAAATATATGCATAATTCACCCTCGATTCTGATTCGCGACTACCTTGCATCACTACATGCTGCCTTCACATTGAAAGAGGTGCAGTTCCAACTTCATCATGCAGGACTTGACCAATTAAAGGTAATTGAAGTTGAGGATCGTTATCTCGAGGTTTTTGGCACCATGTGATATCAATTTCATCAGATTGTTTATTTTTGTCTTTTGGCTTTTCGGTAAAAATGACTCCACAAACTCTTGTTAGTCTTTTTTAGTGCCTGAAGCACAAATATTGATCTCATTTGGTCATTGTCGCTCCAGCTGGCAGGCTGGCATCAGAAACGTAAATCGATGAGCTCGGATTCGCTGGCTAACTCAGCCTCTGCAATAGACACAGATCAGGCGTTGGAGGCGTCTCTGGCCGAGGCTGTGAGCAGAAGACGCAATTTTGCGATCATTTCTCACCCGGATGCCGGTAAGACCACCCTGACTGAAAAATTGTTGCTTTATGGCGGTGCAATCCAGCAAGCAGGAGCCGTTAAAGCCCGAGGAGAGCAGCGTAAGGTTACTTCTGATTGGATGGAGCTTGAAAAGCAGCGGGGGATTTCTATTACCTCCACCGTGCTGCAGTTCGATTACGGAGATACCACGATCAATCTTCTTGATACCCCTGGTCACCAGGATTTTTCAGAAGATACCTATCGCACCCTTGCGGCCGCAGACAATGCAGTAATGCTTGAAGATGCGGCCAAGGGGTTGGAACCTCAGACAAGAAAATTGTTTGAGGTTTGTCGCATGCGTAATATCCCAATCTTCACCTTCATCAACAAGATGGATCGCGCTGGACGCGATCCGCTGACTTTGTTGGATGAGATTGAAGCAGAGTTGGGATTAACACCTTGGGCAGTTAACTGGCCTATCGGTAGCGGAGAACTCTTCCGTGGAGTGATTGACCGTCGCACTCGAGAGGTTTTTTTATTTACAAGAGCTGAACGGGGGCGACAAGCCACTGAACGCAAACTCCACCTAGATGATCCGCAACTGCCTAGCCTTGTTGAGAAAGATCTTTTAGATCAAGCCCTAGAAGAGTTGGAGTTATTAGAGGCAGCTGGTGCAGAGCTGGATTTGGAATTAGTACATGCCGGTGAGTTGACACCAGTCTTCTTTGGTTCTGCGATGACCAACTTTGGAGTTAGGCCTTTTTTAGATGCCTTTCTTGAGATGGCTCAACGACCTGTAGCTCGCTCTACAAAGGATGGTCTTGTTGATCCAATAAGGCCTTTCTTTAGCGGTTTTGTATTTAAATTACAGGCCAATATGGATCCGCGCCATCGCGACCGTGTTGCATTTGTCAGAGTTTGTAGTGGACGCTTTGAAAAAGATATGACGGTTCGGCTTGCTCGAACCGGAAAAGTTATTCGCCTGTCTCGTCCACAGAAGTTGTTTGGCCAGGAACGTGCTGTTGTTGATGATGCCTATCCTGGTGATGTAATTGGCCTTAATAATCCTGGGATGTTCGCGATAGGAGATACCTTATATATGGGTCCTCGAGTTGAATATGAGGGGATACCATGCTTTAGTCCTGAGATATTTAGTTGGTTACGTAATCCGAATCCTTCGGCATTTAAGAATTTCCGCAAGGGAGTTAATGAGTTAAGAGAAGAAGGCGCTGTGCAGATTCTTTATGATACTGATCAGAGTAAGCGTGACCCTATTCTTGCTGCGGTTGGTCAGTTGCAGCTAGAGGTTGTTCAGCATCGTTTAGAAAACGAATATGGAGTTCTTACTCGCCTTGAACCGATGGGATTTCAAGTGGCTCGATGGGTAAGTGGAGGTTGGCCTGCTTTTGAGAAAGTTGGACGTATTTTTAATTGTAAATCTGTTCAGGATGCTTGGCATCGACCTGTCCTTTTATTCAAAAATGAATGGAATTTAAATCAGCTTCTGGAGGATCATCCGCAGTTGGAGCTAAGCGCTGTGGCTCCTGTGGTCAGTGGTGTAGAGCCGATCAGCCTTTGAAGTTGTGTCGTAAATTTGCCTGGCTTCAATCTCTACGCTCGCGTTTTAGTACCTGAACCCGTCAAAATAGTTAAAGATTGTTTTGAAGTGAAGGTGGACAACCAATGGCTTATGCGCCCCTGTCTAGACGGTGGCACTGAGTACGTTTGTTTTCGTGGACCTGGTTGCAAGGACCAACCACGACGGGTTGAAATGCTGGTGGGCTCTCATCTTCCACCTCAGATGCCACTGCTTAAGCGAAGACAGTGGATGGGAAGGAGAGAGGCCTTGGTTTGCAGCGAGCATCTTAAGAGGAGTCAGGGATATAGGCCTGGACCACCCCTTTTTTGAGCTGATCTAGATACGCTTTACATAGAACATATACAACCATGGCCTCGGGTATCGGCTCCAGTTCGAATCCAGAGTCTCAAGATCCCTACTCACTCCTAGGTCTTGAGCCTGGAGCAAGCTTTGAATCTGTTCAACAAGCAAAGAAGAAGCGTCTATCAGAGGTCGGAGATGATCCTCAGGCACGGGCGAAGGTTGAAGCGTCTTATGACGCAGTGCTCATGTCTAGTCTTAAGCAACGTCAGCTTGGCAAAGTCAGCAATGCTGCTGTTAGTGCTTCCCAGCGAGAAGAAGGGAAGATACAGGCTGCTGGAGCTAGTGGTGGATCCAATGCTCTGCTAACTCGTCTACGCAGTATTAATTCAACAAGTTCTGACGCTAGAGCCGGTGAATCCTGGCTCAATCTCTCATTGCCAGATGGTCAGGGCCTGACCGTTCGGTTGGTTTTAGGAGCGCTTGCACTGTTGCTGGTGATAGTTGCCCCGGCAGACAGTACGCAGCTCATTTTGGCTTTGTCCACAATTGGTCTTTTCTTAAGTCAAATCAAGCGAGGTCGTCGCCCACTCCCTTCATTGGGCTGGAGTGTTGTTTCGCTCTCATTAGGTTTGATATTAGGAGGGCTACTCCTAAAAGGAATTTCCACGGTGCCTAGTCTCAGCGCGTTGAATCTTGGAGATCAAATAGAGGCCTTACCTGCCATACTATTGATTTGGGCCGGGGCACTTCTTTTGGCCTGATCTTAATATATCAATTATAAGTTCATGATTCCTCCTTAATGAGTAATTTGGACTCTCAACATGGTTGACGTAATTTAAGAATATTGACCGCAGAAGTTATATGGTTATTTCTGTTGCCTATATTCTTTTTAATGGATCATCATTGCTGATTAGAAAGGATTTGCAAGGTTATTCATTCGAGAATAGTTAAAATTCTGATGACCTTGCTAACACTTGCTACACCCTTAATATATTGGTGATCCGGATAAGGATAAACTTTGCAGATGAAAAGTTTGCTTGCCCACTTTTTGCTCTCAAAGTGCAGCTATCTTGGTAAATATTGCCTTGTTTGATTTAAGTCAGGCGTGACATCGCGTGAAGCTGCCCAGAATTTAGTCGATAAGCTGCACTTGACCAGCTTTGAAATAGTTCAGGCTCATGAGTTGCCACGATAAGTAGCTGATCTCTAGCAAGTTGTGTTAGAAGTTCCAGGATGTCATCACGTACAGACCAATCAAGCCCAGCTGTAGGCTCATCAAGCAACAGAATGGCTGGCTTACGCAGCAACTGAACAGCAAGAGCAAGGCGTCTTTGCTGTCCACCACTTAGGCGTTCTGGTGCTTGCCTGAGATCAACTTGAGATAGACCAACTTTCTTAAGTGCTCGTTCTTGCGTTTCAGTGGTTATACGCCTATGCCCTAGACGCAATTCCTGGGCCACTGTTAGTCCAAGAAAATGACGCTCAGGGAATTGAAATACGACTCCGCACATCCCGCGACGTTGACGTTGCTTTAAAGGTTCGCTTTCCCAGCAAATTGTCCCTTGTTGCGGGCTTGCAAGACCACTAATCACCTCAAGCAGGGTTGTTTTGCCACTGCCACTAGCTCCTGCAACTACTACTGGTTGGCATGCATGGACTTTGAGATCGACTCCCTGCAGTACTGGTTTCTCAGATGTTGATGGACGGTAATGAAGGCCTTTGAGCTCCAGCATGTGCTCCTTTCTTCTGTGGTTTTTGCCGCTAGTGAACCTCCAGTCTGATTCATGAATGATTGCTTAGGCTGCCGCCTTGCTTTATTGCCGCGATGATGCGTAGAACTACAAGCTGTCATGGAAGTACGTTTTCGCGAGGTTGATCCTTTCAACTGCTGGTTATGGCTACGTTTTTTGGATGTGCCTAGTCAGGGCGAGCGCAACTACATCGATGGCATATTTGATAGTTGGTACGTGATTGGCCGTTTGGGTGGGTTCAACGCTGAGAACCTACAAGTCCATGAGGAAGGTGCTGACATCAGTTGGATCTCTTATGACAATGACGACGCTAGATCTGTGATACCGGCGCTTATGCACAACATGGGTCAGTTGGAATATCAAGACTCATGGGCGCGGTGTTGGGTTGATCTTGGGACTAGTGATTCTGTAGCTCTTGATGTGTTAATCAATGCTCTTCTCCAAATTGATTCAGATGTGGTCCAACTAGAGGAGGTGTTAATTGGTGGTGTAAATGATGACTGGCCTGTTGAACCACATCCGGACAGTATTTTCCCTTCTGAAAACTGAGATATTCTGTGGCTGAGCTCAGAAGAATTTTGGTTGAGTCGCATCGGCTTACAGGCACTGATGCAAATGAGGGCTTGTTGCATTTGAACAGCAATGAAGCCCACTACCTGCGACGAGTGCTTCGGCTTCGTGTTGACAATCCTTTAGCTGTTGTAGATGGTATTGGTCACCTCTGGGAGGCCCATCTACAAGAAGGTGATTACTTGAAATTGGCCACACCTATTACACATCCAATTTCGCAGCAGCCTTGTCCAACTCCACAACTATGTCTTGCTGTTGTGCTGCCAAGGCGCGGCTTTGAGGAGGTATTGAGGATGTGCTGTGAACTGGGAATTAACCTTATTCAACCTTTGCGCTCTGAACGTTCTACCCCCCAGGCTGAGCATCGACCAGCGAGATGGAAGGTGATTCTTCGAGAGGCTATTGAGCAATCCGAACAGCTTTGGCAGCCCACGCTTTTACCCCTCGTCGAAACTTCAAAATTGTGGACAAGTCCATCTGTTAATGATGTATTCGCTATTGCAACTACTCGACGTATGGGATTAACCGATCTTCAACTTTGGAATGAAGGACTGGCTCAGGGGTTCGATCATCTATGGGTAGCCATAGGCCCTGAGGGAGGATGGAGCCCAAATGAAGAGAGTTCAGCTGAGGGAGCAGGTTGGGTACCAGTGGGACTTGGAGACTCGATATTGCGAACGTGTACAGCAGCTGTGGCAGCAACGCAAACGATGGTTTCCACTCGTCGGATTAGAGTCCTTAGAGAAGGCCAAGTAGCTATTGATTGAATTGTAGAATATCACTTGGCTATCTTGTCTATTGATAGTCTATGCTAATCGTTATCTGCCAATATTTACTGCTTGTAATCAGACTTTGCTTGATTAGTAAATCTCTTTGGATGCTTTGATTGTGCATCATTAAATTCATTTCAATAGCCAATTAAAATGACTCTTGTCTTATGTTTTTGCAAAATAGATTTCTTGGTTTTTCCTTTTTACGCAATGACCACATAAGTCCGATAACGTTAGTAATTAATTTGCACTAGCTGACCTCCATCCACCTTTCTCTATCGATTAAGGGCCTTACAACTCAAAACGATGTTTCTCATCCATCTTCTTCAGAGCCATCAATGGCTTTTTGCTTTCACACTTAACGCTTTATTGATTGCGGTGGCCCAGCGGCTGCCGTTACTTACCCGCGCAGGGTGGGTGCATGCGGGAGCTTTGGGAACCATCCTTTGGGGATGTCTTGGATGGCGTGGTTGGCTTGGGGTTGCTTTCTACCTCGTTCTTGGATCCTTAGTAACCCGTTTAGGGATGGCTCAAAAGCAGCGTGATGGTCTAGCCGAAGGACGAGGTGGAAGACGTGGGCCTGAAAATGTTTGGGGATCTGCAGCTACTGGAGCTGTAATTGCAATCCTCATCAAGCTGGGTATTGGCTCGGAGGCCTTGCTGATTCTTGGTTTCACCGCAAGTTTTGCTGCGAAGTTGGCTGATACTTTCGGCAGTGAAATCGGCAAACGATGGGGTAGAACCACCATTTTGATAACAACGCTAAGGCCTGTTCCTGCAGGAACAGATGGAGCTATCAGCCTCGAGGGCACACTCGCTAGTGCCCTCGGCAGTGTGTTGATGACTGCTGTAATGGTCTCTTTAGCTCTGTTGCCTTTGGGTTATGCCGCTATTTTGGTAGCGGCAACAGGTTTATTGGCCACCCTTATGGAAAGCCTTCTAGGTGCAATAGCTCAGGATAAAATCAGTTGGCTAAGTAATGAGCTTGTCAATGGCTTGCAGACATGTTTTGCGGCGTTAATGGCCATAGCCCTAGGCGCTTGGCTTGGTTTTATAGGCTGAATATTTCTTCAGGGGAGCTATGGGCCCAGCGTTGAAGTTGCTTAAGAACCATTCGCAATTTTCTTCGCAATACAGCCTCATGTATTTGTTCACACTGAGCCAACTTTCTCACGCTGATGCCATTGAGGTAGTGGGCATTTAGCCAACGCTGCTGATCGGCATTAAGTTGTCGAATGGCACTTTTAAGCCAAATAAGTTGTTGGTCAGCTTCATTTTGATTTGGTGATATCAGTTTTTCTAGTTGAGGGATAAGGCTTTTATTGTTAGTTTCTCTTGCTGACGATTCCTGGATGTCAAGTGAAACGATCCGCGTCTGCCATTGAGCTTCAACGGCCTTTTGCCAGCGCTCTTCTTTCACATTAAGCTTTGCTGCTAATTGTTTTCTATCTAATTGATTTGAATTTCTTTGCAACTCTTCTTGCTGCAGTCTCATGCCACGGGCATATAGGTCACGAAGTCTCCAGGGGACTCTAATCATTTGGAGACGGTCGCGTCGAAAATGAAGGATCTGTCCTTTAGCTCGCGCCATGCCGTAGCTGCTTACTTTAAATCCAAGACTGGGGTCGAACTTTTCCATTGCCATTATCAGTCCTAGACTTGCTTCTTGAATTAGATCATCTATTTCACCTGCCCCTTTAGCTGCCTGTCTGGAGGCTGCTAAATGTGCCAAGCCCAGATGGTCAAGCACAGCTTGGTTTCGCTTTTTAATCGATTCTGGCAAGCAACGTCGACGTTCATTTCTTGAACGCTCTTTACGCTGTCTAGTGAAAGTCTTGCGTGAATTTTGTGCCACGTGTTAGCTCCATATTGACCGTCTTTACTGTCTTGATTTTCGTGGCGCAGGTATACCCACCTAAGGATGAATAGTCGGGTCTCTTTCGAGTGATTTCAACCCACCGCTGGAGTGAAGCTTGCCAGTGGCTCTAGCTGAGCCCAGCTCAGAAGTGATGACCAGGCCATAACCCTTTTGTGGATCCACTCATGCCCCTCAGAGTTGAGATGAATACCATCGGGCTCGATCCAGCTCAGCAAGCTTGGTTGCTCGAGCATGGCTGCGTGCATGGGCAGAAATGGCACGTCAGCCTCAAGGCAAGCGTCTTCGAGTTGAGCCTCATAAATTGAACCAGCCTGGTTGGAATACCAGAGGCATTCGGCAAAAGGCATCACAGCTTCATCCACAGGAGTGAGGCCCATCACCATTACTTTGCTGTAATGCTTCATTTCGGTGAGGAGTTGCTGCAAGCCAAAGCGGTAGGCCTCAGCAGTCAGCTGTGGTCTGCCATCAGGTCGTCCAATACGTGCTGTGTCATTAAGACCTACAGCTAGAAGGATTGCATCTGGTACCTGACGTCTCATTTCGCCTCGACATTGCCATTCGTTTCGCCAACGCTTGGCAACATGCTCAAGTCCGTCGCCACGAATGCCTAGGGGGTATACAACTGGCGCATCAGGAAGATTCATCCAATTGCATCTCAGCCGTTCACACCAGCCACCGCCTTCTCGATCGCCCCATCCATAGACACAACTATCACCAATGACCACGAGTTGTCTGGACTTGCTTGCCATTAGGCCAACAGTGGGAATGGCTCAGCTTTGCAGGTCCAGCACCAGAGCAGGTTTTTGGGTCGATCTCAGCCAGCGATGTCGGGTGTAATCACTGAGGGATTCTCCTATCAAAGTAATAGTCGCAAAAACGATTAATAGCAGGATGACCTGGGCCCAATTGAATGAGCCGAGTGATTCAATCAGCTGCCAGCCCAATCCAGTTCCTCCTACTAGGCCGACTACAACCGTTTCGCGCAAGATCACATCTGTTCGGTATGCGGCATAGGCCAGATAGCTTGGGCTCTGTGCACTAAGACATCCATAAAGCCAGGATGAACGAGCTCCAGCGCCTGATGCTTGAAGCGCTTTCCAGCAACTATTGCCTTGTTCCTCTAGGCCTTCTTTTAGTAAACGTCCCATTACGCCAAGGTTGTAAGCCCCAAGTGCAATAGCAGCAACAGCAATGCTTGGTTGACAACTTAGTAGCAGCAATAGAAGGGAAAGCGGTGGCGGAATCAGTCTTAGTAGTGCCCAGATCAAACTCTGTACTTCTATGCCTAGGCGGCTTGGCCAGAGCATCATTGCTAAGGGAGGGGTCCCAATTGCAATTCCTGATGCAAGTAGCGTCAGCAATATGGTGCTGCTTATAAGTTTTAACCATTGGAGATGATTAAGCGCACCTATTAGCTCAGCAAGCGTTGGCCATGGAATCGGATTCCAGCTGATGCTGCTGCTCAGATCAATCTCCAGCCCTTTCAACCAGGGAAGGCCTAGTGACATAAGCAAAATCATTAAGGCGAATGTAATCAGAATTTGGTTGGTCGTGGTTTCATTTGCTCTTTGACGCCGTCGCAACCAGTTAATTGACTGCTCTAAGGTGAGCATCACTGCTGCCAACATCCAAAGAGCAGTCCACATCTCCTTAAATGCAAGCGATTGAAGCGAGAGTTGTAGGTCTGTACCAATTCCTCCTAACCCGAACACACCCAAGAGTGTTGCTCCCCTTAGTGAGCATTCAAGTCGGTAGCCGCCATAGCTCATCAGTATCGGAACTATTGGAGGCCCCAAAGCTGTAATCAGCGCTGGGAACGGCATTGCACCAGCCTGAAGAAGGGCATTAAGTGCTCGACGGTCCTGAGTATCTAATTGATCACTGAATACACGTGCCACAAGCGTCGTGTAGGGGATAATGATGGCCAAGATCGCCACCCACGGGCTTAGTCCAAGCAGCTGAAGCAAGAGCAGCCCCCAAAGCAGTTCATGTATTGCTCTAGGTATTGTCAAAATCCTGCGAATAAGAAATGCTGGCCAACTTTTGCCAATACATGTTTGCCAGACCACAGAGGCGCTAGCAATACCAAGCAATATTCCGAGCAGTGTGCTTATTATCCAACTGATTAATGCTGTTGCGACAGTGATCTGTAGACCTCTCCATGCACTTTTAACTACGGTTGGATCAAGTGATGGCTGAATTGCAGCGCCAAAAAACTCAAAAAGTAACTGCAGACCTCCAACGTGAACGCTGGTGACTACCACAGCAAGCACAGGTACTAGGGCTAGGGCTGGTAAGAGGCTTAAAATTGGTGGCGTTAGGCTAATTCGATTCATTCAGATTGGTAGATCCAAGCCAATGCTTTTGCATCTAACTCATCTGACGAATTGTCGAACACCACACAGCCAGATCGAAGCCCAATGACTCGATCAAAATGATGGATTAGATCAGGTTGATGCATACTCATAAGCAATGTCTTATGGATAACAACAGGCCCCCTGGTGGTCCTTGCTAATAAAAGATTGAGGATTTCTTCAGTTAGGATTGGATCAAGGCTAAATAGCGGTTCATCCGCAAGTATCAGTTCAGGTCTTTGCCGGAGGAGACGAGCTAAAGCCACACGCTGGCGCTGGCCACCAGAGAGTTCTCTGATATTTGCAAATATTATTTTTGTTGATAATCCTGCTGCTTTAAGGCATTCCTTACAGGCCTTTATTTCTAGTGGGTATAGCAGATTTGCGATCGCCCACATCAGGTTTCGGCTGCTAAGAGCACCTGCGTTTACATTTTGTGCAACATTCAATTCTTCTAATAGACGGAGGTCTTGCCAGAGCGTTCCGATAGCTTGACGCTGATGTTGTCGCAAGTGTGTTATTGGACGACCGCCCCAAAGCACAATTCCGCTATCGGGAGTGAGACTGCCGTTAGCGACAGCGATAAGAGTGCTCTTGCCGGCTCCATTACTGCCTAGCAATGCAATTCTTTCACCAGGGGTGATAGTTAGGTCAATATTGCTTAGACGATCGCCCCTATAGCCATAGACCTTTACCCCTCGTAATTCAAGTATTTGTGTCACTGAATCTTGCCAAGATCACGTCCAACCTTCTCGATTTTGCTGTACTGCTTTATTGACGCAGGGATGAAGCGCCTGGCACCGAAAAGTTCAAGAATTTTGCCTTGAGTTGATGATTGATCACTCCACCCCAGCAGAGCACTTTGTAGTCGATCGGTGAAGCCTGAACCAAACCTTTGATCCAGATTTGGTTGTGCCAGCCAATGATAGTCTGCATAAGGTGGACTACGCCAAATTACTTTTACTTTCTTTGGGTCTGCACGACCATTTTTTATCGCTGAAATCCATACTCTTTCATTGAGGGCACCGGCCTCAAAAGAGCCACTCTGAACAAGGGCAATGGTTGCATCATGGCTGCCGCTAAAGCCAGGTTGATTACCATTGAAATCGCTTAGTTTAACGCCTGCTTGATGAAGGAAATATTGGGGCATTAGTCTACCGGAAGTGGAGCTTTCAGAGCCGAACGTGAATCTTCTATTATTGAGGACTTGGAGACCATTTATGTTATTTATTTGCTTTAGTCCGCTAGTGGTATTTGCAATAAATACACTGCGGAAGTTTGCATCAATGTCTCGTTGAGCAATTACTTTAGCTCCGGGCTTTTGTAATCTGGCCTGAACCCCGGTAAGCCCTCCAAACCAAACCAGGTCGAGACTGCCTGTGCGAAATGCACTCACTGCAGCGGGATAGTTAGTCACAGGTTTATAGCGAACAGGTACCTTCAATTCTCGGCTTAGTTCAGCACAGAGCAGCTTGTATTGGCGATTCAACTTCTCTGGGTTCTGGTCTGGAATAGCCCCAATACGAAAGGACTGTTGGGGTTGATTGGTGCAGGAAACTAATCCAACAAAAATGATTAGTGCTGTGAGGACTGACGTCTTACCCTTTCGTCGGGACATTGTTGGATAAATGAGCTTGTAAATAAAGGCCTTTAGGTCTTTTTGAGTGCCTGACTGAGGCGTTCAAGGCCATCGCAAATCGTCTCATGAGAGACAGCGCACGTTAGGCGAATACAGCTGTCGTCACCGAAGGCTGCACCTGGCACCATCGCTAGGCCGTGGTTTTCAAGTGCTTGCTTGCAGAAACTCATCGAGTCGAGGCTGCCTTGGGGAAGTTGTGGGAAGGCGTAAAACGCACCCTGGGGAGTTACTAAGTTGATACCGTCAAGGGCCATCAAGCCATTAGTGAGTACTTCACGTCGGGAGTTGTAGCTATTAGCCATCGTGGTGACACATTGTCGTGAGCCTTGAAGCGCTGCCAATGCACCACGCTGAGCGAAACTACAAACATTGCTTGTGCTTTGACTCTGTAGGGCGGTGGCCGCTTTTATTGCTTCAGCTGATCCAGCCAAATAGCCAAGCCTCCAACCTGTCATTGCCCAGCCCTTGGCAAAGCCGTTCACAATGAAAGTTCTATCAGCAAGATCTGGTGCAATTGCAGAGAAGCTGTGGTGTTTTTGTCCGTCGCTAAGCAGAAACTCATAGATTTCATCACTCATCACAAGGACTTGGGGATGATCTCGGAGCAACTCAGCAACTGCTTCTAGCTCTTCACGTGGCATCACACGGCCAGTTGGGTTGCCGGGTGAATTGATCAAAAGCAGACGTGTTTTAGGTCCTATTGAGGCCTCTAGGGAGTTGAGGTCCAGGCAAAACCCTGTTGCAGCTGAGGAAGGTAGGAATTTGACGTGAGCCCCTGCCAAGTGAGCCATCTCCGGATAGCTCAGCCAGTAAGGGGCAGGGATTAACACCTCATCACCCGGATTGAGGATCACCTGAAACAGGTTGAAGATCGCTTGCTTTCCACCATTTGTGACCAATACTTGCTGAGTTTCGGTAGCGACACCGTTCTCCTTGCTGAGCTTTAAGGCAATGGCTTCGCGAAGTTCAGGATCGCCTGCAGCTGGGCCATAGCGAGTGATGCCATCACGGAGTGCTTGTACAGCTGCCTCGATGATGAAGGCGGGAGTATCGAAATCTGGTTCACCCGCACTAAGGCTGCAGATGTCTCGTCCTTCTAGCTGAAGAGACTTTGCTCTGGCACTGATTGCCAAAGTGAGTGAGGGTTGAAGGGCCGCGGCCCGATCGGAAAGATAAGGAGGGCCAGGCATCGGTGCCGCATCCCTTGCATGGGATGCCCTTAAAGATCTCATCCTGCCTTATGCCCGGTCATATACAAATGGATTTATGCATAGATGCATGACTAAAGGAAATGCATCTATATCAATCTATAAGTCATGCAAGTGGCATGCCAAAAAATAAACCTTGGTCTTACGGGGATTGGTCACTCTTCGTTCTCACGAGCTCTATCAATAGCTTTATTACATAGGTGTATGGCTTTTGCCTCTGTTAAGGCGATTTGCAGAAACTCAAGGCAACTAGAATTAAGTTCGGTTTTTAATTTTTCTATTGCACTTGGATCTGATGGAGCTTTGTCAGGTCTGTGGTCTGCCAGTCACACAACCACAGGTGGTCGTCAGTCGTGGTAATCCTCAAGCGAAGTTGATGGTGATCGGTGAAGCGCCTGGTGCATCAGAAGATGAAATGGGGAAACCCTTTGTTGGACGCTCAGGACAAATTCTTGATCGTTTGCTTGAAAGTGTTGGACTTGACCCTCATGCCGACGTCTACATCACTAATGTTGTTAAATGCCGACCACCAAAGAATCGTCGACCAACAGGCAATGAAATTGCTTTGAGCCGCCCTTGGTTGCAACAGCAGATTGAATTGGTTGATCCCGATGTGATCGCCTTGGCAGGGTCGACGGCAGTAGAGGCAATACTTGGTATTAAGGGTGGTATTACAACTCTTCGCGGTAAGTGGCAGGACTGGCAGGGCCGCTTACTGATGCCGCTTTTGCATCCTGCCTACCTTCTTCGCAACCCTTCTAAAGCTGAGGGAGCGCCCGTAGCCCTCACTAGAGGAGATTTGATCGAGGTATGCAACAGACTGAATACAATCAAGCAATGCTCTGTTGTGCCAGTGTTGGATTCAGCTAGGAGTCACAAGCCATGACCGTAACCATGGCCAAATCCTCTGCCAGCGCATCGCGGAGATACGAAACCCAGATTCAACGACGTTTAACCCGCACTGTGACGGTTGGTGGGGTCGCTATAGGTAGTGAGCACCCTGTCAGGGTGCAGTCGATGATCAATGAGGACACCCTTGATGTAGAGGGTTCAACTGCTGGAATTAGACGTCTTCACGAGGTTGGTTGCGAAATCGTACGTCTTACGGTTCCATCCTTAGCCCATGCCAAGGCCGTCGGGGAGATTTGCAAACGACTTGAGCAAACCTATCAACGAGTCCCTCTAGTTGCTGATGTGCATCACAACGGCATGAAAATTGCCCTTGAGGTGGCAAAGCATGTCGACAAGGTGAGGATTAATCCTGGTTTATTCGTCTTCGAAAAGCTCGACCCCAGTCGTACTGAGTTCTCTTCCGAGGAGTTGGCATCCATAAGTGATCGGATAGTTCAAAGGTTTGAACCACTTGTTGTGCTGCTTAAGCAGCACAACAAGGCTCTACGAATTGGCGTTAACCATGGTTCACTCGCAGAACGCATGCTTTTCGCCTATGGCGATACCCCTCGTGGGATGGTCGAGTCGGCTATGGAATTCGTGCGTATTTGTGACTCGCTTGATTTTCACAACATTGTGATCTCGATGAAGGCTTCTAGAGCTCCAGTGATGCTTGCGGCCTATCGAATGATGGTGGACACCATGGATGAACAAGGATTTAATTACCCTCTACATCTTGGCGTCACCGAAGCTGGTGACGGAGATTATGGTCGAATTAAAAGTACAGCTGGCATTGCCACCCTTTTAGCGGAAGGGCTAGGAGATACCATCCGCGTCTCGCTAACCGAAGCGCCAGAGAAGGAGATACCTGTCTGTTATTCGATTCTTCAGTCACTAGGGCTACGCAAGACGATGGTCGAATACATCAGCTGTCCTAGCTGTGGGCGCACCCTGTTCAATCTTGAGGAGGTCGTAAATAAAGTCCGCGATGCAACATCTCATCTAGTTGGTTTGGACATAGCGGTGATGGGTTGCATTGTTAATGGACCAGGTGAGATGGCAGATGCCGATTATGGCTATGTCGGCAAAGGCCCTGGAGTCATTGCTCTCTATCGAGGTCGTGAGGAGATTCGCAAGGTGTCTGAGCATGAAGGTGTACAGGCATTGATCCAGTTGATAAAGGACGACGGTCGATGGGTTGATCCGCTTTGATGTCGTTAGTGTGTGCACTCAGTCCAATCTGGACGCATGCCTTTACCCAGGATTCATAGTTCAATAGGCCGCCAGAGCACTCCCTGGTTGATCCTGCTTGGAGTAGGCGGGGTATCTACTGCAGTAGCACTGGCTACCCCAGGCATGGGACTGCCTAGCAGTAATTCCACAGCAATCATCGATAGTCCCAAGGAGGTTATTGATCAGGTTTGGCAGATCGTCTATCGCGACTACCTAGATTCCACTGGTAAATATAATTCTGAGAACTGGCAACTATTAAGAAAGGATCTACTAACTAAAAGCTATTCAGCACCTTCGGAGGCCCATGAGGCAATACGTGGCATGTTGGCAAGTTTAGATGATCCATATACCCGTTTCCTGGATCCTAAGGAATTCAAGGAAATGCAGATTGATACCTCAGGAGAACTAACAGGTGTTGGCATACAACTTTCACTAGATAAGGACACTAAAGAACTTTTAGTTGTCTCACCAATTAATGGCACACCAGCATCAGAAGCCGGCGTACAGCCTAAGGATGTGATTGTCACAATCGACGGTCAGTCCACCAAAGGCATGTCTACTCAGGATGCTGTGAGACTGATAAGGGGTCAGGAAGGTACAAAGGTGACACTTGGATTACGACGTAAAGGAAAGGTTCTTCAGGTTCCGTTGATACGTGCTCGTATTGAAATACATGCTGTAGATAGCCAGCTAAATACAACTAAAGATGGCATAAAAGTTGGTTATATACGCCTGAAGCAATTCAATGCCAATGCTTCTAAAGATATGCACGTTGCCATCAAGAAACTAGAAGGTGATGGTGCTGAAGGTTATGTTCTCGACTTGCGCGGCAACCCAGGAGGTCTTCTTGAGGCAAGCATTGATATTGCAAGACAATGGCTTGACGAGGGAATCATTGTCAGTACAAAAACCCGAGATGGAATTAAGGATGTACGCCGCGCCAATGGAAATGCCTTAACTGCAAGGCCTGTAGTGGTACTGGTAAATGAAGGCTCAGCTAGCGCAAGTGAGATCCTTTCTGGAGCACTTCAAGATAATCAACGTGGTTTACTTGTAGGACAAAAGACCTTTGGCAAGGGTTTGGTTCAGTCTGTACGTGGACTTTCAGATGGTTCTGGACTAACTGTAACGATTGCAAAGTACTTAACACCGAGTGGAACTGATATTCACAAAAACGGTATCAAGCCTGATGTGAAGGCCATGATCTCTAATGATGAAATCAAAAATATTACGCTAGAACAGCTTGGAACAGAAAAAGATAGCCAATATGTAGTTGCAGAGACAACACTAATTAAAGCCATGAGAAAGGCTGTTGATGGAATTACATACGACCCCAAGGGTGCTAACTTATCCTCAGCACTTTAGAATTGATTTAATTGCTTTAGCGTTCGCAGATCAATGTATATGATTATGTGTTCTGTAATTAAATAGCCTTAATTAATTAGTTCTATTCTTCAATTAAGTTGCTTTAAACAACTGGTTGCATTAATCCACCATCTCCACCTGAATTGGAGTCATCATCGTCATTTTCAGCATCACTCTGAATAAGTGCATAGAGACAAATAGCGGCAATGCTAAACAATCCGCTGATTAAGCTCATCGTCCCTTGATCGCTGCTTATTTCGATGAATTCCCCCAATGAAACCTTAGCTACTTTTCTAAATGTAACGAAGAATTGCGCTTTTGTAAAGAGATCTTCATGTTCCTGGCTTAGAGGCTGATAACGGCTTCATTGCGTTGCTTAGCCTGCTCTTGGCTCTGGATTGCTGTAAGACCTTCGGTATTAGGTATCTGAGCCGCCATCAAGCGCAACCATTCCATTAGTTGCTCAAGCTGTTTTTCTATTGGAAGCACACCTAGACCTCGCGCTAAAACCTGGGCTTTTTTTCCACTTCCTGCCTGGTAAACCATGCGAGCGTGAAGGTGCTGAGGTAATCCTTGTCTCAATAAGCGGAAGGCTGGTTCCTCCATAGGGGTTTCCATTGCGATATTTGGTTTTTCAGGCCTAATTCGCGAGATACCGCAACGGCGGGCTAATAGCTTGAGTTCCATTAGCTGTAGAAGGGATTGCACTGCACTTGGTATGGCTCCATAACGGTCGTTCCAGCCAGCTGCCAATTCAATCAGCGCTTCTCCAGATTCGCAGTTTGCTGCCGCTCTGTATGCCGCGATCTTTTCGTCACTATCGAGAATCCATTCCGCAGGTATGAATGCTGTTACAGGTAGATCAATCTGTGTGTCATCAACAGAGGGGATATCTTGTCCTTGAATTTCTGCAAGCGATTCATGCAGCATTTCCATATAAAGATCGAATCCAATCGTTTCCATCTGACCGCTTTGTTCTACTCCCAGCAGATTGCCGACACCGCGGATTTCCATATCTCTCATCGCTAGTTGATATCCGCTGCCAAGTTGAGCGAATTCCTGAATAGCTCTTAGTCGTTGCCTTGCAGCATCACTAAGCGATGCATCGCCGGGATAGAACAGCCATGCGTGAGCTTGAACACCACTTCGTCCAACACGCCCGCGAAGTTGATAGAGCTGCGCCAGACCAAATTTATGAGCATCTTCTATCAGAATTGTGTTCACTCGAGGGATATCTAGTCCACTTTCAACGATTGTGGTGCATAGCATTAAATCAGCATCGCCAGCATTGAAAGCAACCATGGCGCTTTCTAGTTCTCCTTCTGCCATTTGGCCGTGCGCTACTAGTAGCTTCATATCAGGGAGCATCTGTTGTAGCTGGTTGGCGACATCTTCAATACCCTCTACTCGCGGGACTACATAAAAAACCTGTCCACCCCTATCAAGTTCCTGACGAATAGAACTGCGAATCGCTTCTTCATCTAGAGCTGCAAGATGAGTTCTTATCGGTCGGCGCAGTGGCGGGGGAGTTGTTATCAGGCTCATCTCTCTTACGCCCGAGAGGCTCATGTATAACGTGCGAGGAATTGGTGTTGCTGAAAGCGTTAGTACATCTACATCTTTACGTAGTGCTTTAATTTTTTCTTTTTGGTTTACGCCAAAGCGCTGCTCCTCATCAACAACTAATAATCCAAGTTTATTAAAAGTCGTATTTTTGCTAAGTAGCTGGTGAGTTCCGACAACAGCATCGATTGTTCCTTCTTTTAATCCCTCAAGAATTGCTTTCCTTTCAGAGGCAGTACGAAAGCGGTTAAGTAAAGCCACCTTGATTGGGTATGGAGCGAAACGTTCTGAGAGGGTTCGCCAGTGTTGTTGTGCAAGCACAGTTGTTGGCGCGAGCATAGCGACTTGAAGTCCAGCAGTGATTGCCTTGAATATTGCTCGAATTGCAACTTCTGTTTTTCCAAAACCAACATCACCACAAACGAGACGATCCATAGGCTGCGATGTTTCCATGTCGCGCTTTACATCTGCGACCGCTTTTACTTGGTCGGGTGTTGGTTCATAAGGGAAGGAGTCTTCAAGTTCTAGTTGCCAAGGACCATCAGGAGGGAAGGCATATCCAGGTTTCTGGTGTCGCTCTGCATAGAGCTTGACCAGATCCATTGCCACCTTACGTACTAACTTTCGTGTTCGCTCTTTAACTTTGTTCCAAGCCGTCCCGCCCATGCGATTTAGCTTTGGTGGCGTTTCATTTGTTGCTCGATACCTACCGAGGCTTCCTAGCTGGTCTGCTGCAACACTTAGTTTGCCATCTAGGTATTCGACTACTAAATAATCACGAATCTCACCACTTATGGCCATTTTTTCCATTTTTAGGAATCGACCGATGCCGTGGTTACGATGAACTACGAAGTCACCTGGACACATTTTGTTGGGGTCAACTGTTCTGCTGGCGGCTTTCCGCCGACGTCGTACATAGCCATCGGATCCGAGACTCTTTTGCCCAAAAAATTCCCTGTCGGTAATTAGAACAATTCGCCAGGCAGGTAATATCACACCTTCAAGATCGCTCGCTCCAGTTGTCTTAAGGGCTACAGGTGTATTTTGCTCAAGCAGGCGCGTAATAGCTGGTTGATCTTTGACGTTAGGTACAAATCGTGTAATGCAGTCGTGCTCTTCTAGTAAGGCAACAGCACGACTGGGTTGTGCTGATAACAGCCATACAGCCATATGTTCCTTTTGATAACTTTTAATTTGCTCACCAAGTTTTCCAAATTGATTTGGACTTGCTATGACAGGTCGACTGGAAAGATCAAATCCATTTTCGTAACTATCATCCTCTATGAGTTCTGCTAGATCGAATCCAGAGAAGTCTTTGGCAATGGCATAGCTTTCTTTAATATTGCGGTGTAGTACAGGAGGCCAATATTCTTGTTTTTCTAGTTCACTTAGTCCAATACTATCTGATACTTCGACGTAGTGTTCTTTTGCGTGCTCAAGCCACTGCTTTCCATGTGCAGCTCCGTGTCTACGTTCGTCAATAGCGATATAACAGTTAGCGGGAATGTAATCGAGAAGAGAAGCTGGTTCCTGCCATGCTATTCCAAGTAACCTTCTCATCCCATCTGGTGTACGTCCCTCAAGAAGTTGCTCTAACTCTTGCTCACTGATAAGACGTTCAAGTCCTTTCGGCATAGATTGCCGGAGCTGTTCAGCAATTAAGGGACTAAAACCTGATGGAGTTAGATGAAGCTCACTAACTTCATCTAATGATCTTTGACTGACAGGATCAAATTCTCTGAGCTTATCTAGGTCATCTCCGAATAGCTCCAGGCGAACGGGTAATTCACTGCTAACAGGAAATATATCAATAATGTCACCTCTACGACTCCAAGTACCTTCCTGGTCAGTGGTTGCAACTCGTTCATATCCAAGTTTAGTCAATGTGTCAGCGAGGATATCAAGATCTAGATGATCTCCACTACTTAATGTTTTGCATTGAGCTGCTAGTGCTTCTGGTGGAGGGAGATGTGGCTGAAGACAACGTTCTGTAGCAACAATAGCTAGGTCTTTCTTTTGATTGTTGTCTTCAAGTAGTTCACTTAATACTTGTAATTGACCCCATATTATTTCACTTGTAGGATCGTATGGTTCGTATGGTGAACCTTCACTTGTTGGGTAGAGATGGTTACTAGCCCATCCCATCATTTGAAGCAATGATGACCATCGACCAGCTTCTTCTAAAGTAGGCACTACAACTAATAAAGGGCAATTCTCATTCTTCGCAATAGCACTTGCTACTAATGCACGAGCTGCTCTACCCCCACCACGGATGAGCAACCTATTCTGACGGTGACTTCTCTCTGCAAGTTCTGCAGTGAGAGTATTGCTTTGGAGTTGACGTACTATTGAGCTGAGTGGCATGATTGTTTATTGTTTAGCTATGAGTCCGCTTGTGGAATGTAGGATGTTTAAACTCTAATGAATATTTCGGGATTGATAAATTGTCTTGATCAGAACCTTTGTAGAAACTCGTAGTTAATATAGCAGTTTATTCTGTCTACGTAATCATTGACTTCTCTCTGTTGATGGCAATGAATAGTGACTTGTAGTTTTCTTGAGTAGTTCAGGCCCGAAGCAAACTGCAAGTATTATTATGATAATTGAAAGCATGCGATATGCAACTCTACGTTTTAGATAAGCCTTTACTTGGTTTGCTAAAAATGGATTAGCAGGTGGATAAACCATTAGGTGGTCTTGATGAACTTCATTTGTTTCTGCTGTTGTTGGATGCAATTCCCAGGGTTTATCATCCTGTATGGCTTTTTGATGCCAATCCCAAAATAGTTTTATCATTTTATCTTCTGCGAGTAACTTCACATACTCATTTTTCATGTAACCCATCTGCTCATTAAATGTTTGAGTTTGGAGAACAAGATAATCCTCTGAAAAAATGCTGTAAAATATCCTAAGTTGACGCTGCTTGAACATTAATAGCTTGCAAAGTAATTTGTTTTTAAGGAACTTTCGATAATGACGTACAATAATACGTGCTCGATTATTAGACAAAGGTATATGATCTAAAACCTGAACATATCTAGCTTTATCAGTAGAACCCTTGAAAATAATAACTCTTCCAGGTGGGATAAATATCTGAGAGATGAATTCATCCTTCTCTGGAACTTTTTCTAGATATTTACTTCTAAGATGATTGTTGTCTTTGTGTACGGTTTGATTGAAGCTTTTTATTGTCTTTCTATTTACATCATTCCCCGGCAATGAGTTGCCATGCATCCAAAAGATATGAAGAATATCTAGATGGTTCTCAATGATTCGAGACCAATCACATTTAAAATCAATAAATGCTTGCTCAAATACTGTATCAGACAATTCGAATCCATAAGTTTCTGGCTGGCTGTTCTCAATAGGTGTTTTGATGTGAATATCTTCAATACGCTCCTTAGCCTGGCCTGTGTAATAAATAAAGATGTAATCACCACTTTCAACGCAGGGATATTGCAGCAAATGTAAGTGCTTTGCGTAGTTTTTATAATCTGGATCTACTATGTGAGTGCAGGTCACAGTATCGTGACCCCCTTCAACAGATGATGATTTGAATCGTCCACCGTGGTATGGACATATTAATTCTCCATCTTTTTTTTCTCCTCCACGGAATGAAGCGCCTCTATGAGAACAGAAATCTTTTACACATTTTGCGATATTATTTTGATCTCTAAATATAACTAGTGGCTCATTAAACATTGAAAGATAATATAATTCATCATTATTTAGAGACTCACTAGTGCAAACGGCGTACCAGCCCAGCAGGCCTACTGTAGGGCGAATGGCACTTTCAG
>CAJWUF010000016.1 GCA_913047395.1 uncultured cyanobacterium | reverse complement strand
CCTGGTGCCGTAGCCATCTGCTCTCCCATAGCCATCCATTCCTTAGCCAACAACAGTCTCAAAGCCTCCTCCGCCTTGGGGCTTGCCTCCAGAGCTCGAGCAATCTCTAGAGCCGCTCCCGCCTTGGCGCGAGCAAGGGTTGCCTGCTGCTTTGCCTGAGCTTCAGCTTCTAGCAACAAGGCTTCCTGCTGCGCGCGAGCATCTAATACCAATGCTTCGGCCTGGCCACGTGCCCCATTGAGCTGAGCTTCTTTCTCACCCTCGGAACGGAGAATGGCAGCACGCTTTTCTCGCTCTGCAGTCATCTGCTGCTCCATCGCCTGTTGGACACCTCGAGATGGAACAATGTCGCGCATTTCAACTCGCGTAACCTTCACTCCCCAGGGATCTGTTGCCTCATCCAACTCACGCAATAGGAATTCATTAACTTCAGTACGAGTAGTAAATGTCTGGTCAAGATCTAGCTTGCCCATCTCGGCTCGAATCTGAGTCAGCACAAGATTCACCATCGCTGCCTGCAGATTTTCTACCGAGTAATAAGCCCGTGAATGCTCAAGTAGTTGCCAATACACCACTGCATCCACTTCCATCGAAACGTTGTCACGGGTGATGCATTGCTGAGGCGGAATATCTAAAACCCTCTCCTTCAAAGATTCATAACTCACCACCCTTTCAACCATTGGGAGAACAAAGGAAAGACCTGGCTGCAGCTCTCGGTCAAATTTGCCTAGCCGCTCCACCAGCCGCGAGCGTCCACCACTGGTCACTTTGACGCTGCCTGTTCCCAGCCAAGCGATCAGCACTAGAGCCGGCAAAGCCAATAACTCGCCCACAGTGAACTCCTTTTTGCGAAACCAGAATCTTTAACTAAAACACAACCAACTAATTCCAAACAGCTTTGTGCTGAGCAAAGTAGGAAATAAATCCGTACACCATTACTTTGCCTCTCCCTTTAATCTGGCTTGCCGTGGCTGGCTTGCTTCTAGCCATTGAGCTAGCTCAACCCAGCTTCGATGGCCTGCTGTTCGCCGCGCTTGGGGCGCTGCTGGTGTCGATCATCACCGCAATCACCCCCATAGGCCTCATCCTGCAGCTGATCTTGTTTCTGCTGATCACAGCTACAGGGACCCTTTGGCTGACTCGTTGGTCGTCCCGCCGCAATCCCAGCCCGGAAAAACTACGCCTACGAGAAGATGTGGCTGAAGTGCTAACGCCAATAGCCGCAGGAGGGGACGGGCGCGTTCGCTGGCATGGTCAAAGCTGGGCTGCTAGTTCAATCGACCTAGAGACAAAGATTGATGCCGGTGATCAGGTCGTGGTAATGGGCCGTGAAGGTAATAAATTGCAGATTCTGCCAATGCCGCAGCGCTGAACTCAGCGGTGAAGCTGCACTCAATCAAAGAACAGCAGGCTCACCACCTTGCCCATGTCCTCAGCACTGCGACAGCTGGTCAATAACGTCTCACTGTCGTGAAAAGCGAAACAGATCAATTGGTCACAGCGACTGATGATCTCCTGATTGCAAAGACTGCTAGCCATCGGTAAGGGCAGATCATCGTGCTCAGGTTTCTCAATGAGATGCAGCACACTCTCGAGCTGATCGCGAATCTCAGGTACCTGTCGACCCAGGCTCTGGGGAAGCAAAACCGTCAGACAAGAGGAATCTGCCTCCAATACCCCACGGATTACAGCGGCGTTCACACCCTGAGCACCAGAAGTGATCAGCGAATGACCCTCCTGAGCAAGAGAGCGGGCCATTAATTCAACGAGATGAATAGCTACTACCGGTACATGGCGACTGCCAAGCATGGCAATGCGGCGCATGCCCTTGTCCTGCAATAGCGCCAGCTCTTGAGCAAGGGTGTCGACCCGATCTAGGTCAGGGAGATCCAGAGACTGACTCAAGGACATCCCCATAAAGATTGATAGAAAATAGCAGTGGTCATCAACCCTGCATAGGCAGACCAAGGACCTCAAACAGACGTTCCAAATAACAGTGCTCTTCCACTAATCGAAAGGCGTAAGTTGCTTTTACCGACTCATGCAAACGCACATGACCAAAGGCCTGCTCAATTACTTCCACTGTGGCCAAGGTGTCATGCTCCACCTTGAGCAAGGGAACCTCAAGTTCTTCTGCTCTATTGATCAGTTGCGGTAAGGGTTGCCCCGCACCGGTAAGGATCAAACACTGAGTCGAGGCCTCCAACGCAGCTAGCTGAATATCAGTGCGGTCAGCACCAGTAACCACCGCCATGTTGCGACGACGACGAAAAAATTCCATGGCGGAATTCACGTTCATGGCACCGATACTGAGAGTCTCAACTAGTAGCTCAAGCCGCTCAGAACAGCAGACAACCTGGGCTCCTAGGCGCCTGACCAACTCGCCCACGGTCACACTGCGCAAAAGTGGCGAACGTGGCATCACTCCAAACACCGCCAGCCCAAGGGCTTCCAGGGCAGGGACCACGGAGCTCTCTAGCTCTTCAACTCCCTCCGGTGACACCGCATTTAAGACAACACCCACCAGATGTTCTCCCAGCTGATCCCTAGCAGCTAAAAGTGCATCCACGCTGCAACTGTCCTGCCAGAGATGGACAAGCAAAACGCGAGCATCTAACCCCCTAGCCAGCTGACCGAGACTCAATCCATAAAGCAGCCCTTCATGCAAGCTACCCGCGGCTTCTAACAGGTTTATTTCCCCGGAATCAACCTGGAGTTGCTTGCAAAGAGCCTCGAATCCTTTACCCGGCTCAAGTTGAGACAAAGCCAGACGTTGATCAGCAGTGGCCGGCGCCAATAATTGCAAGGAGGGTATGAGTTGATCTTCAGACAACCCCAAGGTTGCGCCGATAAATCGCACGTCATCATCAATTAAAGGTTCGGGCAAAGGAGACGCAGTGGGATCCCATTCCACACTCGTGGCCAGAGGCTTCCCAAAGCGAATTGGCTGATTCGCTGCCATCAACTGGCGTGCAATGCCAAGAACCAATGCAGATTTGCCACTAAAAGGCTCACAAGAGCCAATTAACAAGGTCTTACCCATCAGTGAAATCCATGCTGCTCTAGCTGCGCAATTTAGGCGTCATCTACCTGCTCTTCTGAACCCAATAGCAACCAACTCCAAAAGTGATTGGGCAAATCTCCCTGATCGCCAAGATCAGGCCAAGTCATCAACCACTCGACAAGTTGATGCATCGAAACATCAAAGGTGTATTTCGGCGCTTGAATGTCGGGGAAACCGAGTTGACAGGTACACATCTCCAGTGGCGAGCTAGCACCCTGCCAACTGAGCGTAAAAGAATGTGCCCGTCCACCTTCAAGAGGTCGCCTTCCTTTCAACGAGCCCTTAGCCACGAGCCGCAGGGCCCGCTTTAAATCCGCCTCCCTAGAACGACCTCCGCAATAGGGCGCGAACAAAGCCAACTGAGCCGCTTCTGAAGGAATGGGCAATGACAACGCCAAACTCACACCAAAGGATGCCCCAAGCTGGAGAAATGGGACAGATCACAACGCTCAGTAACCGCTGGGCAAACTGCCGTATCGGCATCACCGGAGCCAACGGCAGCATGGGAAGGGCCCTAACCCATCAGCTACGCAGCCAAGGGGCTGTTGTAGTTGGCTTTACTCATGGATCAATTCCTAGCGGCGAACTCTCGACATATCACCCCCAAGAATGGGTGCGCTGGGAGTGCGGCCAAGAAGCGTCTCTTGAAAGCACCCTAGGGAAGCTTGATGTACTCGTGCTCAATCACGGCATCAACCCGCAGGGACGCCAAACCAACAAAGACATCAATACCGCCCTAGAGGTAAATGCACTGAGCAGCTGGCGCCTTATGGAACTTTTCGAGAGTCTCGTGCTCAAGGCAGAGCCAGGCACGCGCCCACGCGAACTATGGGTAAACACCTCAGAAGCAGAAATCCAACCAGCCCTGAGCCCCACCTATGAACTAAGCAAACGGTTAATCGGTCAGCTCGTAAGCCTGCGCTGGAACAACCTCACAGATAACCAACGCAAAGCGCTCAGAATCCGCAAGCTGGTACTTGGCCCCTTCCGCTCAGGACTAAATCCAATCGGATTAATGTCAGCTGATTTAGTCGCCAGTCAGGTGATCCGACAAGCAAACCTGGGTCTAAATCTGATCATCGTCACCCCCAACCCTCTGACTTATTTATTGATGCCTCTAACAGAGCTAGGGCGAATGATTTACTCGCAACTAATACGTACTGGCTCCAAAAGCAATTAGCAGTATTCCTCTACCGAACTAGTCACCCCGATCAGTGAGGATTTCGCAGCCATCAGATGTAACCACAATCGTGTGCTCCCATTGAGCCGAAAGGCTGCCGTCCTGAGTAACAACAGTCCAGCGATCTTTAAGTGTGCGACAGGCCTTACTACCAGCATTAAGGATTGGCTCAACGGCCAATGTCATACCTGGACGCAGAGTGATATTGGGCAGATCATCCGTACGGAAGTTAAAAACCGAAGGCTCTTCATGCAGGTTCCGTCCGACACCATGGCCGGTGTAATCCTCCACAACGCTGTATCCATGAGCCTTGACGTGATCTTCGACCGCTCCAGCGATATCAAGAAGACTGTTGCCTGATCGGATCTGAGCGAGACCAGCCATTAACGACTCTTGAGCTATGCGACTCAGCTGCTTACCAGACTCAGTCACATCCCCAACGCAAATCGTGATGCAACTATCTCCGTGATAGCCATCGAAATAAGCCCCAGTGTCGACTTTGAGCAAATCGCCAGACCTAATCACCCGCTTAGGGCCTGGGATTCCATGGACCACTTCATTATTGATGCTCGCACAAATCGATGCAGGGAAGCCGTGGTAACCCTTGAAGCTTGGTGTAGCACCCATCTCGCGAATCCTGCTTTCTGCAAAAGCATCTAGTTCGCCTGTCGTCTGACCAGGCTCGGCCATCTCCATGATTTCGCGCAAAACTGTGGCCACAATGGAACTGGCCTTGCGCATAATCGCCAGCTCCCTAGCTGACTTGATTTCCACACCGCGACGCTGATGAATGCGTGGCCCCGTGGCCGTTGCACGTGACTCTGAAGTTGATGCGAGCAGATCAGCAAAAAGGTTCATAGGGCTAGAAAAACTGACATAAAAAAGATCGAATAGAACGCTTGCCGGCTCTGCCCGACGTACACAATCACCTTTGTCACGCTATCAATATCTTCAATGAAAACGACGCAAATGAGCTGGTTTAAGCAAGCACGTCAGCTTTACCGCTGGCGTGCTCCTTGGCTAATGCTTGCTCTGCTGATCTCCATGTGCACAGGTTTCACATATCGCTTAGCGCGCAATTGGGCAGGGATATGCCATAAGTAAGTGCATTGGCTGATGACCTTGCACGAAGGCAAATATCTTGGCCCGCAAGCCGAGCCGATCGTCGAGTTGCACAACGCTTTGGGATTGTTTTGGATGCTGATCACAGGCACCAGCATGGAGCTGCAGCGACTTTTACCCCAAAGCCATGCCCAGGAACCCAAGAAAGAGGATTGGCCAGCAGGTAGAATTTTTGTTTGGCTAGTTAACCCGGAGCTGGGATGGCAGCGGATTCGAAAGAGACTTCCTCGAGCGAGGAGAACACTAAAACGACAACAACAATCGAAGCGACCTCAGCCGTGGTGACGGATGTGACATCCAAAGGTGTCGAACAAGTCAGGTTGAGTGCTGATGCGCTGATCCGAGAATTCGAGGCATCACAGCTAAAAAGTGATCTAAATGAGATCTACGTGGGCGACACTGTTCGGGTAGGAGTTCGCATCAGTGAAGGGAACAAGGAACGTATCCAGCCCTATGAAGGTGTTGTGATTGCCAAGCGACACGGTGGAATCAATGAAACCATCACCGTGCGCAGGATCTTCCAGGGCATAGGAGTAGAGCGTGTTTTCATGCTCCATAGCCCTCAAGTGGCCTCTGTAAAGGTTGAGCGTCGAGGTAAAGTAAGAAGAGCGAAGCTTTTTTATCTGCGGGAACGGGTGGGTAAAGCCACCCGCGTGAAGCAGCGCTTCGACCGCTGAGGTTTCGGCCTCGTTCAATCCAAATGCCATCGTCTATGCGATGGCCGACGGGTCCATCGCCTTGCGCCGTTAGTTCAGTTGGTAGAACGCAGGTCTCCAAAACCTGATGTCGGGGGTTCAAGTCCTCCACGGCGCGTCCGATGGCCCATCCTGCAGTTTCCTTGTTTCGAGAATGGAGTTGGATCTTCAACCTGGTGATGTCGTAAAAGTGCTCGAGTCAGCCGCTCTAGGGTGGGTTCGTGCGCGCGTCATTCGAGTCAAATCTGGTGGTCGTGTGGTCGTGCAAAGCGATCAGGGGCGCGAATTCACAGCACGAGGCAATCAAGTACGCCTAATCGAACCCGCAGGCTTCAGTACCTAATTGACCGCAAACTCAAAGTCTCTAGGTTTGCGCACAAATTGAGGTTTCGCTCTGCAACGCCAACGGCATGTCTTTTTTTCGGCATCGCCAAAGCAAGCTTCCCTTGCCAGAAAGTCAGAAACTCTCTGGTTTTATTCAACTCAAGCCATCCTAAAAAGGTCCACAAGACCAGAGCTGACGAGTTGACGACAGGCAGGGTTGAGGTTGATACTTTCTTGGTCGCGTAAGCGATACAGGTCAGCATCCATGCGGTGAGCCCCGACTGGAACTGAGCTCATCTGGGACCGTAGTTCAATTGGTTAGAGCACCGCCCTGTCACGGCGGAAGTTGCGGGTTCGAATCCCGTCGGTCCCGTTCCTAATCCAAGAAATCATTGTGAAGGTGCGAGTTCGGCTGGCTCCGAGTCCAACAGGCACACTCCACATCGGCACAGCAAGAACAGCTGTTTTTAACTGGCTGTTTGCCCGCCATCAGCAAGGTCAGTTCCTGATACGCATCGAGGACACCGATAAAGAACGATCCAAACCTGAATTCACCGCCAACATCCTCGAAGGCCTTGAATGGCTAGGCATCAACTGGGATGAAGAGCCTGTTATTCAAAGCCAGCGGGTGGAAAGCCATCGCGCAGCAATCCAAACCTTGCTTGATCTTGGCCTGGCCTACCGCTGCTACGCCAGTGAAACTGAACTGGAGGCAATGCGGCAGGAACAGAAAGCCAAAAGCCAAGCCCCTCGCTACGACAACCGTCACCGGCATCTAAGTTCCGAACAAGCGAACGCCTTTAACGCTGAAGGCAGAACAGCCGTGGTGCGATTCCGTATCGATGATGCTGCAACCATCCGCTGGAATGACCTAGTACGAGGCCCGATGCACTGGAGCGGGAACGATTTGGGCGGTGACATGGTTATTGCTCGTCGAGCTCCAGCCGATCAAATTGGTGACCCCTTGTACAACCTCGTGGTGGTGGTAGATGACGCCGCCATGGGCATCTCTCATGTAATCCGCGGTGAAGACCACATCGCAAACACGGCCAAGCAACTACTGATCTACGAGGCCCTTGGTTTGCCAACTCCTCAATTTGCTCATACCCCACTAATCCTTAATTCAGAAGGCCGCAAACTTTCAAAAAGAGATGGAGTTACCTCGATCAGTGACTTTCAAACCATGGGATATACAGCCGAGGCAATGGCCAACTACATGACCCTGCTGGGTTGGTCGGTACCCGAAGGAATGAACGAACGCTTCACCCTCAATGAGGCTGCAACCGTCTTTAATTTTGAGCGTGTCAACAAAGCAGGTGCAAAGTTCGACTGGGACAAACTCAACTGGCTCAATTCACAAGTGCTACATGAATGGAATAAAGAACAACTGCTCAATGCTCTAGGACCCTTATGGGCTGAAGCCGGCTGGTCCCTACCCGAGCAAAATTGGTGTCTAGATCTAACGGAACTCCTGGGTCCATCTCTAACAGTGCTCAAAGATGGTGTTGAGCAAGCGCGCCCTTTTTTCGAGCAGCCCAAGCTAGAGGCTGATGGGCTTGAACAACTCGCCATAGAAGGGGCCAAGGCAAGTCTTGGCCATCTTGTTGATCAACTCGAAAAAGCTGCCTGGGATGGCTTTGATAAGCAGCAGGCACAACAACTACTTACTAATGCTGCTCAAAATGCCAGCGTAAAAAAAGGTGTGGTTATGAAGAGCCTCAGGGCTGCACTTCTTGGGCGCCTACAAGGACCTGACCTAATTACAACCTGGGGATTACTGGCAAGGATCCGAGAGGATCTAAACAGGCTGCGCCGTTGTCTCTGAACAATCTTCTTTTTCGCTTGAATCCTCAGGGGCTATTAAACCCAGAGCTTTAGCTAACGGCTGTGCGGTAAGACCCTGAAGGCCAACCGTCATCAAGATGGTGAGGAACACCAAACCCTGAAGCCGACCAGCTCCCAATACACCTGCCTGCTCAAGTCGAATCGAAAACAAGGAAGCCACTGCGGCTGTAACAATCCCACGCGGTGCAAGCCAGCCAAGGAACAATCGCTGCCTGTAATCAAGAGGGAGGCCAATAGTGGCAAGACTCACCGCCACAGGACGTACTACCAACATCAACACAAGCACACAGCTGACTCCTCCCCAACCAAGTGGACTTAGCTCACCCCAAGAGACGTCTGCTGCAAGAAGTGGAAATAGCATTGTTATGGCAAGACGCGCCAGCTCTCTAATCAGCTCATCAAGCTGAGCGGCCTGGGTAGCCGGCCTGCGGCCGACAACCACTCCCGCTGCCACCGAAGCCGGCAAACCCGACTCAGGCAAAAACCATTCACAGACTGCGTATAAGAGAAATAGAACCCCCAAGGTGAGCTGCAACCTCAGCCCTACTGAAGGGTCAGGTTTTAAACGTCGTAATCCCTCTGATAGCAACCACCCAGCACCAGCCCCCAGCACAACGCCACCGCCTAGGCGAGCCAACAGCCCAAGGGCAACCTCTCGCCAACCATGCAAATCGCCTAACAACAACTCCAGCAAAAGCAAAGCGAGCACCGCCCCCACTGGCTCAAGTACCAAGCCCTCTGCCTCAAGCACGTCCCCCAAAGGCGACGCCAAACGGATCTGCTGCACCAGCGGAGTCACAACAGTCGGGCCAGTAGCCAGCACGATGGCGCTATAAACCGCGGCAACTGACCAGCCCAAACCGGCCAACCAATGAGCTGCCAGCAAACCCGCCGCCAGGGAAACCACTAGCCGGATCAGCAATATGCGCAACACGGTGGACTTGATGGTGTCACCAGGGAGACGCAAGTTGAGGCCACCGTCAAAGAGCACAAGGCTCACCAACAAGCCCACGATCGTCTCTAGTCCCTGACCAAGATCCAATGGTTCAACCAGACCAAGCCCCGATCGACCGATCAATAAACCAGAAAGCAGCAACAGCACTACACCCGGCAGGCCAGATAGGGATGACAAAATCCGAGCTCCGGCACCTGCGAAGACGGTTATCCCCCAAAGCAGACCCAGCCGCTCAGGTGTCATCGATAGCCGCGAACTGAGGTTCCACTCTCACGCCGATCACCGCCTCTGGTCGCACCACCAAATACTCCCCATCCAACTCGTTAAGCGGCACGTTGACGAAACCCCCACTACCAGAAGCATTGACGATTCCCTGATACCACTGCTGAAACATCTCAAGGGTAGAGAAATGAACCTCTTCGGTCTGCCCCCCGGAGAGATGAAGATGCACCGCATAGCGGCGTGGGGTACGTGTCATCGGTGAACCGTACTGCCTACGTCCATCGCCTCAGGATGGCGGATAGTCGACCTACTTGCCCACATGAATGGCCTAAGCACTTCTTTACCAGGGATATAAAGAGGATGACGCGGGTGTCCCTCTCGCGTACAACCAAGTGCAAGAGGTCCAAGAGCCTCTGGAATATTCCTCAGACGATGCTGGCGATAGGGCTCTAATAAAGCCATCACGGCAAGATGTCGTTGAAGCCATGCCCCTCCTACCCCCCAACCAAGCCAAAGGTCCCATTGAGAACACTCAGCCCAATGGCCTGCACGCTTGGAAAGCTGGACATCATTTTGCTCACCAATCGGATCAACACAGTGCTTAAGAACTGACGGAGATTGACTGATACGGGCAAATAGATTCACCACCAAAAGACGTCCATATCCCCAAGAGCGACAAAACCCCAATATTCGTCGCAAGGTCGGATCATCATCTAAAGCGGAAGCCTTAGATGGATTCAAGCCGACAAAAAGCAACGTTCGACTACTTTCCCCAAGTCTGCGCTTCAACCACCAGCGGTAGTGACCGCAAGGACTAAAGGAAGCCTCAGACACCCAAGAGTTCACGGCTTGCCTCAAGGATTCGAACGCTTGCCTTGCCATCACCAAAGGGATTAACAGCACGTGCCATGGCTTCGTAAGCGCTTGGGTCCTCTAACAGGGAAGATGTCTCGCTCAAAATCATCTCTGGATCAGTACCAACCAGCCTGGCCGTACCGGCTTCAACAGCCTCAGGTCGCTCGGTGGTCCTTCTTAAAACCAAAACCGGCTTGCCCAGTGCAGGAGCTTCCTCTTGAAGCCCACCTGAATCTGTAAGCAAGAGTGTGCACCCCTTCATCGCTGCAACCAAGCGGTCGTAATCGAGGGGCTCGGTGAGTACCACCCTGGGATGATCACCCAAAAGGGATTGCATCGGTTCACGAACGGTTGGATTGCGATGCAAAGGCAGAAGCAAAGCCGTATCCGGATGAAGGTCAAGAACCCTTTTCATTCCCACTGCAATATCTTCAAGCCGTTCTCCCCAATTCTCCCGTCGATGCACGGTGGCCAAAATTACGCGCTGCCGCTGCCAGTCAATACCCTCAAACTCAATTGGCGGTGCCTGCTCTGCCATCAGCAATAGGGCATCAATCACGGTATTGCCAGTAACAAATATCTGACCAAGCACTCCTGAGGACTTCAAGTTGGCCTCAGAGCGTGATGTGGGAGCAAAATGAAGCTGAGAGATCTGAGAAATAAGACGCCGGTTTGCCTCTTCTGGGAACGGATCGAACAGGTTGTCTGTACGTAGACCAGCCTCAACATGACCGACCGGAATCTGCTCATAGAAAGCAGCAAGGGCGGCTGCAAATGCTGTGCTGGTATCTCCCTGTACAAGCACTAGCTGAGGGGGATGGGCATGAAAGTCATCCTTCAGGCCTTGCAATGCCGCACAAGCAATATGTGTGAGTGTCTGAAGAGGGGCCATCAGATCGAGGTCATGATCTGCCGAAAGACCGAATAGATCCATCACCTGGGTGACCATCTCGCGGTGCTGACCAGTGAGCACTACGCGAGTCTGAAAAGCATTACAAGCCTGGAACTCCTTGATCACCGGTGCCAGCTTGATCGCTTCTGGACGGGTGCCCAGCACAATCGTGACACGGGGCAAGCCAGACATAACCAAAACAATCTTGAACGGATCCTAGGAGGACCTACTGATTAGCAAACGAGGGCTGGTACTTGCCAAGATCATCACCGCGACGATGCTGAAGACAGCGAACAACTACCCGTAGTGAATCAACCGGTTTTTCCACCCAATTTCCCTCCAAGAGCGCCAACATCTTCCCCTCAAGCAGCTGCAGCAATACCAACACCAAGTGCAGAGGTATCAACACCTCTAGGGGTGAAGCCTCCTGGTATCGCTCCAAGCTTGGAGGAAATAGTGCGAATCGCCTATCAACAAGGTTATTCCGATGTGCACCTAGGTATTGGCGAAGCACCTCGTTTTCGATCCCTTGGCGAGATGCAGAAAACAGATTGGCCAGTGACCGATCTAGAAGTTTTTCAAGGCTGGTTGCAAGAGATCCTCTCTGCTAATCAAATCGATGAATTCTTCCAACGCAAAGAATTCGACGGCTCTTATGCATTTGCATTTGTAAGAGTAAGGATCAACCTGCTGGATTCCCTCAAAGGGCCAGCGATGGTGCTTCGCATCATTCCTCAAACAATTCTCAGCCTTGAACAGCTACAACTTCCCGATGTGCTCAAAGAGCTCTCATCCAAGCCGAAAGGACTTGTATTAGTAACCGGATCAACCGGATCAGGTAAAAGCACAACCTTGGCAGCAATGATCGATTGGATCAATCGAAACCAATCGCGCCACATCCTCACCATCGAGGACCCTGTGGAATTTGTGCATCAGAGCAATCAATCTTTAATCCGGCATCGAGAAGTAGGACATCACACGCTTAAATTCCACAACGCACTGAAGGCCGCGCTTCGGGAAGATCCTGATGTGATTCTGATCGGTGAGATCCGTGATCAAGAAACCCTGACCACTGCCCTTGAAGCTTCCCAAACGGGGCACCTGGTATTCGGCACCCTCCATACCAACTCGGCCATCAAGACAGTTGAACGAGTCCTAGGCATGTATGCCCCAGACGAACAAGAGAGCATTCGTCGCTCAATTTCTGAATCACTGCTGGGGGTAATTTCCCAGGGATTGATCCGCACCACAGATAACAAGCGAGCCGCCTTCCACGACATCTTGATTAATACCGATGCTTGTAGGGACTACATCCAGCAAGGAGCCTTGGAAGAAGTTGAAGAGATCATGGAACGCAGTGGCTTTGATGGCATGGTCACCGCCAATCAATCACTGCTAAAGCTTGTTGAAGCGGACCTAGTCGAAGCAGATGTAGCAATTGCCGCAAGCCTGAAGCCCAATGAACTGTCTCAGAGCATTCGGGGAAGACATTGAAGCGCCTAATTCAGCCAAGTCATGTAATCAGCAGGCGCCACTAAACGAAGCAACAACAACACGCTGACACCAATAATCAATCCCGCCATTGCCATACGGCCATTCCAAATCTCGGCCTGTGGAGTAAAACCTCGACGCCAGGCATTTAGCTCTTCACTACTAACAGGCTCCGCAGAAGCACTGGAATCAATAGGAGATTCAGAAGCCATTGCTGGATTACGGACCACCTAAAGCTAATTGGCCCAATTCAAAATGGGGGGGTATCAAGGTACAAATCCTTGACTTTGTCTAAAGGCCATCGAGCAGCTACCCCCAGCTCAAGAGAGCTGAGACCACCCCCAGATGCCATGTGCTGCAGGGCTGCAGCTCCTATCATCGCCGCATTATCCGTGCAGTAAGCAAGGGGCGCCGTGTGCACTTCAATCCCTTGTTCTTTGCCACGCTGTCCCATCAGCTCACGTAAGCGGCGATTAGCCGCTACGCCTCCAACCATCACCACAGCTTTTAGGCCCTGATCATTAGCGCAGAGCAAGCTCCGCTCTACTAACACCTCTGCAACTACTTGCTCAAAGCTGGCTGCTAGATCGGCCAGAGGCAAGCATTCATGCGCCTCTGAAAGGGATTGCACCAAGCGCAGCATGGCGGTCTTCAATCCGCTGAAGGAAAAATCGTATGGATGGAAACCACCTCCAGGCTTAGAAACCCGCCCTTTTGGCAGAGAAAATCTACCGGGATCGCCAGCCGCAGCCAATGCCTGAATAGCAGGGCCACCCGGATAACTCAAGCCAAGCAAACGTGCCACCTTGTCAAAAGCCTCTCCAGCCGCATCGTCATGGCTACGTCCGAGGCGCTGCATCTCTCCGCCAACTCCAACGCGAATCAATTCGGTGTGTCCTCCGCTCACTAGCAGCACTAGATAAGGAGGCCGTGGAGGGCATTCCCCCAGATGCACTGAAGCTAAGTGACCCTCTAAATGATGAATACCAAAAAACGGCAACGCGTGTAAAGCCGCCAAAGCTCTGCCAGTAACCGATCCCACCATCAAGGCTCCTGCAAGCCCAGGAGTCACAGTTGCAGCAACGGCATCAAGGCAAGCCATCGATTGCCCCGCCTCCATCAAGGCCTTCCCTACAAGGTGAGGGAGAGCCTCCACATGCAAGCGAGAGGCAACTTCAGGCACCACACCTCCCCACTGCGCATGCTCCTCTACCTGTGAGGCAATGCAACTAGCCAAAACCTGAAACCGACCGTCGTCGAAACGCAGTACTGCGGCAGCAGACTCGTCACAACTTGTTTCGAGGGCCAGAACCGTCGCCATGGTTGTGGGGCACCTGATTTAGATTTTAGTAGTGACATCCTGCCGTTCCGGAGCAGGTCTAAAAGGAATCGAAACCAATGCGTCGTCTTTTCGCCGTTGTGCTCTCGGCCCTACTGATTATCGGCTTTGCACCCGTTGCCAAAGCTGACATAGCTGGCCTCACCCCATGTGCTGAGAATGCCCGCTTTCAGCAGCGAGCCAGTGCGGCAGACACTCCACAGGCCATCGCCCGCTTTGATCGCTACAGCAAATCTTTGTGCGGTGATGACGGACTCCCACACGCTCTAATCCCTGCGCCAACTGAGCCGTTTGCGATGTCCTTTATCCGCGGACATGAAGGCGAAATCATGATTCCAGGCGTGATCCACCTTTATATCCTTGGGATTATTGGCTGGGCTGGTCGCTCTTATCTCCATGCCATCAAGGCCAAAGGTCATAAGCAGGCCTTACATGATGAGATCCATATCGATACAGTTCTTGCTTTCAATTGCATGCTTAGAGCCACTGCATGGCCTTGGCTAGCACACGCAGAAGGCCAAAATGGCAGTCTGCGGCAGAGCGACAACAACATCACAGTTTCGCCTCGCTGAGCAAGATTCTCCTCTTAACAACAACTCTCCTTCCCCTTACTCAAGATGAGAAAATTCTTCGAAAGCTTTCCTGTAGTTGCAGTTCTCTGGGTGTGGCTTACGGCCGGCATCATTGTTGAATTCAATCGCTACTATCCAGACCTGCTCTTCCACCCAATGAGCTTCTGATGAGCTCAAAATCAATTCGGCAACTAGCTGAAATGATGACTAGCTTCTGAACAATCTTCAAAAGCCCCCGCGGGGGCTTTTTTTATTGCCTGCTCCTGCTAAAAAAGCTTGGCTTCAGTAGAAGGTGACTCGCATTAAGCACATAAGCCCATCAAAGACTCCAGCTCAATTACCGCAGCTTGCAGATCATCATTAATGACGACTGCATCAAACTCCTGTTGAGCCATCAACTCCTCCCTTGCCCTTACTAAACGACGCTGAATTGCCTCCTCTGTCTCTGTGGCACGACCACGAATGCGTCGTTCGAGCTCCTCGAAACTCGGAGGCGCAAGAAAAATCTGAACAGCTTCCGGGAAACTACGCCGCACTTGTCTGGCACCTTCTAGTTCAATTTCAAGCAAAACTGGTCGGCCCAATGAAAGCTGCTGCTTAACAGGTTTACGCGGAGTTCCATATTGATTCCCGGCGAATTCAGCCCATTCCAGGCAACCATCACCCTCAACCAGCTCAGCAAAGTGATCATGACTGAGGAAAAAGTAATGCTCACCATCTATCTCTCCTGACCTAGGTGAGCGGGTTGTCGCCGAAATAGAAAGCCAGATTTCAGGATGAAGCTCTAGTAGTTGTTTCACCAGCGAGCCTTTACCAACCCCACTGGGCCCTGTGATCACCGTGAGCTTGCCTTCCGCGAT
Source organism: uncultured cyanobacterium (assembly GCA_913047395.1). Classification (GTDB taxonomy): domain Bacteria; phylum Cyanobacteriota; class Cyanobacteriia; order PCC-6307; family Cyanobiaceae; genus Prochlorococcus. The sequence continues at coordinate 10,142 of CAJWUF010000016.1, read as the reverse complement.
GGATGAAGCCATGTATTGCATCGAATCGGCTCGCAGAGTAGGAAGGCTGCTTGCGATCTAGGCATCAAACAAATCGATGGCCCCTGCAGTCCTACAGGCAATGGACCTCTCAAGCCTTCGTGCTGTGCTTGCCGAGCTTCGCAGCGAACTGCTTCCTAGCCGCTTTGAGAAAGTCCAGCAACCAGAGCCTCATACCCTCCAGCTTGGGCTGCGCACACTCAAGGGCCTCGTATGGCTTGAATTCAGCTGGCGTGCTGATTGCCCCCGACTGGTTCGCATTCCGCCTCCCTCACGCTTAGGAAGTGGCAGCACTTTGGCCCAGCAGCTTCAACATGGACTGCGTCAAATGGCCCTTATCGAACTAAAACAAAACGGCTTTGAGCGAGTAGTGGAGTGCGGCCTAGCTCATCGGCCCGGTGAACCTATCCAACGCACACTGGTATTGGAAATGATGGGACGTCACAGCAACCTGTTGCTACTTGATCATCAACGCCAGGTGATCACCCTTGGACGTCAGGTGCGCAGCAATCAATCAAGAGTAAGACCAATCGGAACTGGAGACGTCTATGTGTCGCCGCCGCCGATGCAAGGTATGGAAGCAAACTCCAAAGAATCGCTAAATCACTGGAGGGAAAGACTCTGCCTTGTACCAACAAAGCTGCGCAAAGCTTTGCAGCAGTGTTATCAGGGGATCAGCCCAGTCCTCGCTCTGCAGCTGGCTGATAGCGACGCCCAAAAAGCGAACTCCCTTCTTGAGCTTTCAGTGCTGGAGATTACGGACAAGCAATGGCAACGGCTTTACCAGCGTTGGAGTCAATGGCTGTTGTGTCTTGAAGAGGATCGCTTCTCACTTGCCTTTGACGGTCCCAGTCCTTACCGCGTTTGGGACTGGGACACCAACTCCTCCACCTCCGCCAACACAAACGGAATAAGCCTTGCTCTAGGAAGCTATTACCGCAAGCATCTTGACGCTCAGGCTCTTAATCAACTAGCCAAAGACCTCCAAAAAAGGCTTCTTCAATCGCGACAACGTGAAGAACAAGCCCTCGATGAACAACAGCGTCGACTCAACGAAACCAGCAGTAGCAGCTCTTTTCAACAACAAGCAGACTCCATGCTTTGCCTGCCTTCGCCGAGCAAGGATCTAATCAACCAAGCCCAAAAGCTCTACCGAAAGGCTAAAAGATTCCGCCGCTCAGTTCCAGTACTCAAAGAACGACTTGAACATCACCAGCAAAGGTTGCTGCTAATCGAAGGCAGTGAAATGTTTCTAGAGGATCTCCTCGCAGCTAACTGGGAAGAACAAGGAGAACGATTGATCAGGCTGCGGGAATTACAACAAGAACTAGACGACTTACTGATATCTCAATCAAGAAATCGCCAAAAGCGGAATCGTCGCAATCAACAGCCCCCCAAACCCCTTGAATTAACAACTCCAGGAGGACTAGTAATCCAGGTGGGCCGTAACCATCTTCAGAATGATTGGATCAGCCTGCGCCAAGCCCGCCCTGGCGATCTCTGGTTTCATGCCCAAGAATGTCCCGGCAGCCATGTGGTGCTGAAGGCTTCCAATGGACTTGCAGAGGAAATCGACCTGCAATTGGCCGCAGACCTAGCCGCACACTTCAGCCGTGCCAAAGGCAATCATCGCGTGCCCGTGATGATGGTGCCCACAAGCAATCTTCAGCGAATCCCAGGGGCAGGGCCTGGAACCGTGAGATACCGAGAAGGCAGCGTTTACTGGGCCGAACCAGAACGTGGCCGAAAACACCTCTGCACTTAGGAACTCTTAGTCTGATAGGAATCCAGCAGCGCCTGTTCTGACCAGTCCCGATCAGCCCACTGATTCGGTTCTACCGCCCCCTGCCCCGATTCACATCGACAGGAAAGCGACAGAGCCCAACCCACCCCACGACGTGGAGATGCCTCTAGTTGACCACTTAGAGGAGTTACGTCAAAGAGTTCTGCGCAGTCTCCTTTCCGTTGTTTTAGCAGCAGCAGCCTGCCTCCTTTTTGTGAAGCCACTCGTACGTCTACTGGAAGCACCAGCGGGATCAATTCGCTTTCTTCAACTCGCCCCAGGAGAATTTCTATTCGTCTCAATCAAGGTGGCTGGCTATGCCGGCTTAACGCTTGCACTGCCCTACATGCTTTATCAAGGGCTGGCATTTGTATTACCTGGCCTCACCAGCCGAGAACGACGACTAATTGCGCCAGCAGTGGCTGGATCAGCAATCTTGTTTCTAGCCGGACTGGCCTTCGCCTGGTGGGCATTAGTACCAGCAGCTCTCAATTTTCTGGTGAGTTACGGCGCCGATGTAGTCGAGCCACTTTGGTCAATTGAAAGGTATCTCGACTTTGTTCTATTGCTAATGCTGGCTACGGGCTTGGCATTTCAGCTGCCTGTACTTCAGCTGATGTTGGGAATTCTGGGGTTATTGCGCTGGCAACCAATGCTCAGAGCCTGGCGCTGGGTTGTTCTTGCAGCTGCCTTAGCCGGCGCTGTACTAACCCCATCGACAGATCCGATCACAATGCTTCTGCTTGCCGGAGCAATTACAGCCCTTTTCCTTATTGGTGTTGGACTAGTAGCCCTGACAGATCAATTCAGGCCAGACATCACTGCAATCGACCAGTTGCCCCCAACCGCAGACTGAGGTCCCTCCCGCGCCTGAGGTTTTAGCTGTGTAAGCCAATAATTCCCTCACCACTGCACAGCCGCCAGAGCTAACTGATTCACCACCACAAGCACATCAACAAGATGATTGCGTCAAGCATGTTCATCAAGAGGGAAAAGGCTTCTGCTCTAAATACGCCAAGAGCCCCCAAGACAAAGACGTTTCTGTCAAACCACCAATTTCACCTCGCGGGGAATACAGCTGCAATCTGGTAAGCAATCAGGCAGCTCTTCCACCCCTGGCGAGAGCGAAGCATCGTCAAGGCATTAGCTCAAGCACATATTCGTGCTAGCAGTGCTGTGAAAAGCCCAGTCTTTGCAAAGCGTGACGGGCCCTTCACAGTCCATAATGGTCTCCATACTGCGCAGATCGAACATCTGTCATGACACAAATGACCTCGAGTGATGTGCCCGGGATGGGTCGTAGGCAGTTTATGAACCTACTGACTTTCGGCTCAATCACTGGCGTTGCGCTTGGGGCTCTTTATCCGGTGGTGAATTTCTTTATTCCGCCTCGTGCGGCCGGAAGCGGTGGTGGCACCAGTGCCAAGGATGAACTTGGCAATTCGGTCACCGCAAGCGGCTGGCTGGCCAACCATCCTGCTGGAGACCGAAGCCTTGTCCAGGGCCTAAAAGGTGACCCCACCTACCTAATTGTCGAGGGTGATGACGCCATTGGCAGCTACGGGATCAATGCCATCTGCACCCACCTCGGTTGCGTGGTGCCTTGGAACAGCGGTGCAAACAAGTTCGTTTGCCCTTGTCACGGCAGTCAATACAACGACACCGGCAAAGTCGTAAGGGGGCCGGCCCCCCTCTCCCTTGCACTGGCCAACATCGCTGTCGAGAATGACAACGTCTTTATGAGTCAGTGGACCGAGACGGACTTCCGCACGGGGGAGAAGCCCTGGTGGACCTGATCTAAATAGCCAAAAGCACAATCGTCGTTCCACCCCTCTCCCCTCGCATCATGCGTCGCCTGATCCCCATCCTTCTCGGCTCCCTAGTTCTAAGTTTCTCGATTCTTGTGGCACCTGCTGCTAGCTGGGCCTATCCCTTCTGGGCTCAACAGAATTACGAAAATCCTCGAGAAGCTACCGGCAAGATCGTCTGTGCGAACTGCCATTTGAGCAAGAAAACCACTCAAGCAGAAGTGCCCCAATCGGTGCTACCTGACAGTGTCTTCAAGGCAGTCGTAAAGATCCCCTACAAAGCCGATACAACAGAAATTGGTGCTGATGGCAGCAATGTGCCTCTCCAGGTGGGTGCAGTGGTAATGCTTCCTGATGGATTCAAGCTTGCCCCACAAGATCGCTGGAGCGAAGACATAAAAGAAGAAACTAAAGGAGTCTTCTTTACTCAATACAGCGAAGAGAAAGACAACATCATCCTGGTTGGCCCTCTACCAGGAGACAAAAACAAAGAAATAGTCTTCCCAATACTTTCTCCTGACCCCGCTACTGACAGCAATATTCACTTCGGCAAATACTCAATCAACGTTGGTGGCAACCGTGGTCGTGGCCAAATTTTACCTACTGGCGAGAAGACCAATAACAATGCTTTCACAGCAACTGCGGCCGGCACAATCACATCTATAAAGCCTGGCGAAAAAGGAACAAACGTTGTATCGATAAAAACAGAAGGCGGCAAAGTAATCACTGAAACTATTCCAGCTGGGCCTAGCCTACTTGTGAAAGTTGACGACAAAGTAGAGGCAGGAAGTGCGCTAACCAATGACCCAAATGTTGGGGGCTTTGGCCAACTCGACACCGAGGTAGTTCTGCAGAATCCACTGAGAATCTATGGACTCTTGGCATTCTTCGCAGCAGTTTCTCTATCTCAGGTCTTGCTGGTGCTTAAGAAGAAGCAAGTAGAGAAAGTACAAGCAGCTGAGGGTATCTAATACCCATTAATCACGACTCAATGGACGCCTTGATCGCGACCTTTACCTCCCCAGGGCCCGAGCTCTTACAGCTTGGGCCCTTTGCCTTGAGGTGGTATGGATTACTAATTGCTATCGCTGTATTAATTGGCCTCAATCTCTCAAGCCGTCTTGCTCGTCAACGAAGCCTTGAGCAGGGCTTAATTAGTGATTTACTACCTATTCTCGTGCTGGCAGCCGTTGTTGGTGCACGCATCTACTACGTCGCCTTTGAATGGAGGGATTACAAACATGACTGGTGGAGAGTTTTTGCAATCTGGAATGGTGGCATCGCCATTCACGGTGCACTAATTGCTGGCATCCTTGCTGTGGTGCTTTTCTGTCGTTGGCGATATCAATCCTTCTGGGATGTTCTTGATGTACTCGTACCCTCCGTTGCCCTAGGCCAGGCAATCGGGAGATGGGGAAATTTCTTCAATTCAGAAGCTTTCGGCGTGCCCACAGATCTTCCCTGGAAACTCAAAATTCCCTATGCACTCCAATCACCTGAAATCAGAAGTGCATTTCCTAGTCAAGAATTTTTCCACCCCACTTTCCTATACGAATCTCTTTGGAACCTTCTTGTCTTCAGCTTGCTAATAGTCCTTTTCTATCTCGGCAGCAAAGGCTTAATGAAGCTTCCAAGCGGCGCATTGAGCTGCATCTACCTGTTGACTTATAGCTTCGGCAGATTCTGGATTGAAGGACTGCGCACTGATCCGCTCTGTTTTGGCGCTTTACCCCCTGCTTGTGAAGGGGGAGTGCGCATTGCCCAACTGATGAGTCTGACCATGTTGGCAATTGGAATTTTTGGCCTCTGGTGGCTCTATGGCCGCAAAAAGAAGCTGCCGGACCCTGGCAGGCCCAGATCTTCTACAACATGAGCAAAATCTCCATCGTTGGTGCCGGTCCAGGAGCGCCTGATCTACTAACTCTGCGTGCTGCAGAACATATCAAGCAAGCTGAGGTACTTGTTTGGACCGATTCGCTGGTTTCTCCTGAGATTGCAGCATTGGCTCCTGATTCTTGTGAACGCATCCCCACTAGCTCTTTAACTCTCGAGCAAGTCCTTCCCCTTCTTATTGAACGCACCCGCAGTGGCAAGCGGGTGGTGCGTCTTCACGATGGAGACCCCTGTCTTTATGGAGCCCTATCCGAACAAATCTGTGGCTTAACGGACGCCGACATCGAAGTAGAGGTCGTGCCTGGGCTGAGTGCCTACCAAGCGACAGCCGCGGCCCTAAAAGCAGAGCTAACAATCCCTGGCCTGGTTCAAACCATTGTTCTAAGCAGAGCAGCAGGGCGCACCGGCATGCCTGATCGCGAAAGCCTCGAACATCTCGCATCAATAAAGGCATCTCTATGTCTCTACCTCAGTGCACGCCATGTTGAGGAAGTACAGGCCACGCTGCTGAAACACTATTCAGCAGACACACCAGTAGCTATTGGCTACAGGGTTAGTTGGCCAGACCAATGGTTAAAGGTGGTGCCCCTAGAACAAATGGCCGGCGCTACCCATGAACGTGAACTGATTCGCACCACCCTTTATGTAATCAGTCCAGCCCTAGCAGCAGGGAAACAACGCTCGAAGCTGTACTCCCCAGAGCACAAGCATCTGTTTCGCCAGAAAGGCTAAAGAGAGTGGTTTAAAATCCCGTTGTGCGGGCGATTAGCACAGTGGTAGCGCACTTCCTTCACACGGAAGGGGTCGTGGGTTCGAATCCCGCATCGCCCATGGATTTCAGTGCCAAGTAATTCCTTAATGGGCTAATCCTGAATCAGGAAACCTTCGTGATCTCATATACATTGGAGCAAATGATGCCTGACAAGATCAGTACTCCCACCTAAGGTCAACTTTAAGTAGGTCAACACTCCCCTGCCTTAATGCCGGAGCAACCCCACGAGCTCTTGAGTGATCAACTGCACTCAGAGCAAATCTCCACACCATTGATTCAGGTTGGGGCTTTACTCAGAGAAGCTCGTGAAGCGAAGGGGGCTTCAATCGCAGAGATTGCAGGAAGTCTTCGCATGGGCCAAGAGCAACTGCTGGCCCTAGAGAATGGAAATAAAGACGCGCTACCTGAACCTGTGTTCATCCGAGCCATGGTTCGCCGGGTTGCTGAACGACTCGATCTAGATGCAAACCCACTCGTTCAACAGATTCAAGTCTTAAGTCAATCCATTCCCCAAAAACCATCCCAATCAAAAGGGAAAGCATCTAGTTCCAAACTGCGAATAGTTCCTGTATTAGCTTGCTTAGGCGGATTAGTTGGAATAACTGCTGCAGGGCTAGCCATCGTCTACCACAACAGCCCCAACACCTTTAACCGCATCCAAAGAAGCTTCAATAACAGCAGCAGCGGAATAATCTCTTGGTCGTCGAATAAATCTAATGATTCACAAGTTGAATCTAATAAAAGCACTCCCTTCGTTCCTCAATCTGTAGTTAGCTCACCCGCACAAGCTTTGCCATCAACATCTCCCACACCCCCTGAAAACAAAGCAGGGATCCCATTCGATAAGTTTGAAGTCAGCAGTAAAGAACCCAGCTGGGTATCCATCCGCAATGCTGAAGGCGACATCATCTTTGAAGGCACCCTCAGTGAACCGCTCAGCTATTCCTCAGATGAGCACGTGGAAATCTATGCCGGACGTCCTGATCTGATCCTGATAAGCCGCAATGGCGAAGCTCCAACTCCTCTAGGCACAATTCGAGATGTGCATTGGCATAAATTAAACAGAAGAACTAGCAATCCCTAACTCAAACAGAGTTCAATCCGGCACGACAACCTTCATAGTCACTCCACTTGCTTCTTGCACAACCGAAGCACAGCTCTTCAAGCTCCATTGCTCAAGACCAAGGTTCTGATTCAATCGTTCTGGTACCAAATCAAAAACAACCTCATCAGGGGTGGACTCAACTTTTATTGAGGCCACCACCGGATCAGGACGACGATCAATAGCGGTAGCGAGTCGCAGCAGCAAGGACATCTCAGCAACGGTGCGACGATGTTTGCGAGTCGCCAAAGCCTGCCACTCCTCATGACGCTTCTTAGGAAGGCTGCGACGGTGGTAACGAGCGATAGCCGCCACCATCAAGTGCTCTGCTTCCGAGTAACCAAGTAACTCGCCATGACGTATTAGATACCAGGAATGCTTGTGATAAGCGTTCAGATTGATGTGCTGACCACAGGCATGCAACATCGCCGCAGCCCAAAGCAAATCCCTACCGCCGCCGTCGTCTTGATGCAGAACGCCTCGTGTTTGGTCGTAGATGCTCAGAGCATGGCTCGCTACACGCTCTGCACGACGATGATTAACGGCAAAACGCTGCACCTGATGAATCACAGTGCGCTGTCGAATACTGCTCTGGAAGCTGAAGCGATCCTCCAACAGCCCATGCCTGAGCATCCAGTCAACTATTAACCCCTCCCTTAAAGCCCTTTCGCTGAGTACCAACTCATCGGCAGCGAGCATCCGCATGGCGGTCTGAAGAATCAGCGCACCCGGAACAATGATCTCGGCACGGCGATCATTGATCGGAGTTAGAGCACGACGCTGCTCTGGGGTCATCAAGATCAGCTTGTCAACCAAGCGATCAAGTCGCTGCCGCGAAAACCGAAATCCATGCAATTTCAATGGAGGCCTTTCTTCTTCGCTTGCCACCAACGCGCCAATAGCCATAGCAGTTCCGCTGGTCGCAACCATTACGGGACTTTCTCCAGACTTGATACGGCGGCACACCTTGTCAACAGCTGGCTCTAAAGAGCCCTGAATGAAGGTCTGCAAAAAGGCACGCCGATGAGAAGGTATTGGGTCATGTTTTATAAAGTCCCTATGCAATCGCACCGCACCTACGCGGGTACTTGTCAAAGCCAGAGCATCGCGACCATCAGCAAGGATCAGCTCTGTAGAGCCGCCACCGATGTCGAGCAAAAGATGGGGGCGCTCCCCAAAAGGCATCCCAGACAAGACACCTAAATAAATCAATCGTGCTTCCTCAGCACCGCTCAATAGATCCACTTCAAGGCCAAGCTGATCTTGAATCCGTTGCAAAAAATCCCGCCCATTAGGAGCCTCACGCACGGCGCTAGTGGCTGATGCAACCACTTGCTCCACCTGATGACTTGCCGTTAGATCCTTAAATCGTTTCAACGTCTCAAAAACCCGCTCCATAGCGGCTTCCGTCAGCTCTCCAGAATCCGGATCACGCTCCCCAAGTCTTGTGGTTGATTTCTCTGCCAGATCGATACTGAAGGTATGCAGTGAGGGATCGACTGACGCAACAAGAAGATGAGTGGAGTTGGTGCCGATATCAATAGCGGCAACGTTGCGGAGCTCTCGCTCAGAACGAAGCTGACCAGCACTAATAAACCTGGTCTCCTCTGGCTCGACATCAACCACACCTGTAGGCAATGGCTCGACACCTGGCATGAACTACAGGAGCCTGGAACACGTCCACTTTGCCATCAGCCAACGAAGTCTGGAGGTCCTTCCCTAGGGTTCTTCAAACCCAGAAACCCGTGACCAGCAGATCCGCCTCCAATAGCTTGAGGCAGTGGCTAGAGCTGCTGCGATGGCACAAACCCAGCGGTCGGCTAATCCTGCTAATTCCAGCAGGCTGGAGCCTTTGGCTAACACCTAACGCACCACCAACGGCAGAACTGATCAGCCTGATCGCGATTGGTGGCCTAATGGTGAGCGGCGCTGGTTGCATTGCCAATGATCTCTGGGATCGTCGCATTGATCGTCAGGTAGAGCGCACCAGACAAAGACCACTAGCCAAGGGCAGCATTCGAATTTCCACTGCTGTGGGCCTATTGCTGCTGCTGTTGCTGCTCAGTCTTCTAGTTGTGGTCTCCCTACCAACAGCAAGCCGTGGCCTCTGCCTGGGACTAGCAGTTCTGGCCTTACCTCCGATCCTGCTATACCCCTCCGCCAAACGCTGGTTTGCTTATCCCCAAGCGGTGCTGGCCCTCTGCTGGGGGTTTGCCGTGTTGATCCCCTGGGCTGCAAGTCAGGCCAATCTGAGCGGAGGCTGGCCACTAATCGGCTGCTGGTTGGCCACTTTGATGTGGACGTTTGGCTTTGACACGGTTTACGCCATGGCAGATCGTCGTGATGACGCAAACCTGGCCTTAAAAAGCAGTGCCCTGAGTTTGGGGAGCAATGCTCTTAAAACTGTCGCTTTGAGTTATGCATTGGCCTGCACAGTTTTGGCTACTGCAGCAGTGAGCGCAGGAGTGAGTTGGACCTTTTGGCCCTTCTGGCTGATAGCAAGCATCGGCATGCAAAAGGAAACGTGGGCCCTGCGCGGTTCAAATCAACCAATGACTACCTACGGGCAGCACTTTCAACATCAAGTATTACTAGGGGCCATGCTGCTAATCGGCTTGATCCTTGGGCGAATCAGCTGAATCATGATGCAGCTGCGATCTGAACTCATCACACCAGCTCTTCAACGTGGCGATGAGGTGATCACAGTGGCTGCAAGTTCAGCACTAGAGGATGAGCAATCACTGCTTGCAGGCCTCAATATCCTTG
>CAJWUF010000015.1 GCA_913047395.1 uncultured cyanobacterium | reverse complement strand
TAGGAGCACTAAATGGATGTATGCGGCCTTGGCAATATCCAAAATATCGACCAATCATTTATAAACTTCTTCAGTCAAGGCACTCAAAGCGTATGGGAGAGAGTAGATGTCCCCTATTGCCGCAATCAAATAGCAGTCGACAAAACATCCCCTGAAAGACCATAAGATCATCGATAACCACCTTTCATCATGAGCCTCTCTACTGAAGCCAGGATGCACACCTTGCTGCAGCATGAGCAGGGTAAAACCGAACTAAAAACTGAAACCACCTCTGGCATTTTCAGGATTGACCTCAAACCTGAAAACCTCCGCCTCTGGAGGGAGACGCTCTTGAAATACTCGATGCCTTGCAACCTCCTACTTGCCTGCGAGAGCAATCAAGGGGAACTGAGCGAAACCAAATTGACCTGGGTGGTGGGCTCAGCCATCCGAGCAACTCAAATCACTAGCCCAAACAAGGCAGTCAAACTGCTTGAGTCCATGGGGATCCAAGCAGAACTAGCTGAGCTGGCAAAAAAACAATGCCCAGGTCTTGGAGAGGAGATCACCTGGGCCTTCTACCTAGAAAGGCATGGTTGGCTCACGGCCTCGCCAGTTCTAACTACTACACAAATCAAATCGATTCAATGCATTAGCCCTACTTGCTGAGTCCTGTGAAAACCCAGCTTGCAGATCTCCTATGAGGTTCGAAAAAACCGTCTAACTCGTAATCAGAAACAATGCCGCCCCTTCACTGAAAACATCAAAAGGTTTTGGATCCTCTCCACCTAATAGAGTGACGTTGCCTGCTTGATTAAAATGGTTTACTGAACCAAAAAATGCACAAGCCATCAAGCTGCTCATAGGGCTACAGCCTGAACTTTCCATCACCGTCTAGCTCTATGCCTCTATTTCGTCCCTCTTCAAGTGACCAACCGGGTGATCAGTCTGCCCGCACACCTTCAGGGAAAGAAATTCCCATGGCAATGTCAATGATGGTCGACTCCATGGTGCGCATGATTCAAAAAGCTAACAACAATCAGCCAACTATTGAAAGCGACGAATCAACCGCAAACCTTGATGAAAATTGAGCATTTCGTTGCTCAAAGCGAAGGTACATGGCGATCAATGCGAAGTAGCCATTCCCTAGCATTTCAACAATTCGAAGAAGTGTTGAGCGAAATTCATATCAAGAAGGTCACTCCAGAAGAACCAGAAGTTATCGAGCTACTGAAGTCCAGCGCAAAACAAGACTGCATTCCCGTATCGCCATTCACAATGGAATGGAAAGCAGAAAGTGATTGGGAGAGCGACGACCCATCAGCAGTTGCCTCGGGCTGCTGCCTCTTAGTTCCCATACCAGCATCCACCGAAAGGGGGGTGATCCTGAGGAGCTTGGGATATGCAGAAGCTCAAGAGGCTATCTCAAATTACCAATTCCTATCCGATGGCACTTTCGTTCTGAGTACCAAATACGGACAGTCCTTGGCAGAAGAGAGAATCTGGTTTGTCTCCAAGCATGTTCGTTGCCGTTCATCTGTTATCCGAACATCAGAAGGTTCAGGAGTACTGCAGACATCTTTTGCCTCAGAAGTCCGCCAGCTTACGGAGTGAACTAGCAAAGAAAAATGCATGAAAGCTCATATTTACGTTTCGCCAAGATACTTGCTGGTCACTACAGCAATAAAACACAAGCACAAGAAGATCCGGTAAACTTTGCTCGTATAAATATCTATTTTCAACCACTGCATTGGGATGTATTTCGAGCTCCAGGATACTATTCGGAACAAAGCTATGACTATGATCCTTGGCGACCTTATCGCCAAGGCATTCATAAATTAAAAGCACGCAAAGAACTTTTTATAGTTGAGAATTATGGATTACCAGAACCCATCCGTATTGCTGGTGCAGGCTTCCAACCAGACCTACTCAACAACATCTGCGCTGATACTCTCTTGCCGAGATATGGCTGCGCCATGCACTTTAGAGAAATAACGCCAGGCCATTACAAAGGCCTGGTCGAACCTGGTAATCGCTGCCTAATTCCACGTGAGGGCAAAATGACTTATCTAGTCAGTGAAGTTGAGTTTAATGAGCAGATATGGGTTAGTCGTGATAGCGGGTTTGATCCAAAAACAAATGAAAAGCTATGGGGATCAGAGCACGGACCATTACGCTTCCAACGTGCCGCTAATTTAGGCAGTCATCTCACCGAAGGTTGGCTTAACTATGCATCAAGATAAACAACCAACGAGTATCTTATTGACATGCAGCAAAACAATAACAGAGTGCGTGGCCATCTATTTTGAAAGGCATTTTTTAAATCGAATTCATTAGATCAATCAAACAAGTAAACCAAACCTGGCTTCAGGCACTAGTTGCATCAAGATACTTCAGCTCAAGCTGCTTCGCTTTGATGCGAACAAAGCGGTGAGGATCATCCTTAAGTTTGGCAATATTTACAGCCAATCCATCCCACCTTTTGGCGCCTATAAAAGTCTCAAAAGCCTGCAATGCCGCATAGCGAGATGCCCAGTAAGGAGTCTTCTCTGGATCCAACCATTGACACATGTATGAACAACCAAGCCTGGGGTTGTATTGCATCAGGGTGAGAATTGCCATTGGTTTGAACTTGATAAAATCAGGCCAGCATTTATCAAGTGCCATAAGAATAAAATCCTGGATCTTTTGTTTTGCCACCTGCGGCCAACCATTCAAGTGTCTAAACAAGAGAATAAAAAAATAGATTGCCCCATAATCTTTCTTAGCTCGCTCCCAGCTCTGCCACAACACAGGCCATATCTCTTCTGGATTGCGACTACGCAAAGCCTGAACTGCAAGATAACAACAGCTGAAATCTGTCCTGAATAGTTCTTCAACTAAAAAGTTATCCGTGGGAGATTCGCCATAACTATGAATGAGCTCAAGACAACCAGGATCATCAGCAATCAGCCCATCTAAGATCACCAATAACTCACAATCTTCCTGCTGATCAATCTCTTTAGGCCAAAGAGCATTCAGAGCCCGCATGCGAAAAGTGGGGCTCACGGGAGAGCTCAACGCAGCCTTTAATAGTTCAACATCGCCAGTATTTATCACATCTTGAATCGCAAGATGGCGATCAACCTGAATAGGAAGAGTCAAATGTGCCTTAAGTTCAGCTAAGCGTTGCCGTTGCCCGCAAAGCCTAAACACTGCTGCCAGAGCGGCACCACGAACTCCAGGTGAAACATCATCCTGCAAAGTCCTAATACATGGCAGCGCTGAGACCACCCCCAGGCCCGCCAGGCTCTGAATCAACACCCGCCGATGTTGATTTGGATCCTCCAACAAGCAAGTCATGACTTGATGCAGTTTTAAGTCCCGACAATCAAGCTCCTGCAGCGCCCAGGCCGAAGTCTCAACCAGGTAAGGATCACTACTGCTCAGGCAGCGACCAATGGCGGGGATTGCATCGACGCAGCGAAGACGTGCTAGGCCCTCAATCGCCTTTTTGCGAGCAATCACAACAGGCTGCTGATTGGAGCTCGACTCAACTAAGCCCAAGAGGGCCTGCTCAGTCACAACGCCTGGGTACTTAGCAAGATGAAAAGCGGCCTTGTAGTAGTCGCTTGTTAACTCCAATTCGCCAACAGGGGTTGAAAGAATCTTGAGAGCCTCTTCCTGGCTAAGAAAGGGAAGGTTGTCAAACGGGCTCTTTAGCTCTTTCACTAGATCGGAGCATGGACGAAAATACGGCCGACTAATTGACCAAGACGTCACTCTGGGACGCTGTAATAACCTATCGGACATCTTCTAAGAAGTATGAGACTCTCGCCTGCTCCAATGCAACGGAAAAGGCAATAATGAGATCTGGGCACTAGATGGTTTTACAAGATAAAAGTCCTCCGACAAATCGAAGCCAAAGGCATTGACACAGAACTCCTCCTTAAACATCAGTACTGACGAAACATTGCTGAACGAAGACGAAGCCGCTGAACTGGCAGACGAGTTAAAAGCTCAGTTAAGAGCAGGCAATACACCAAAAGCAGATGCCAAGCATATCCAGCGCATGGTGGCTGGTCTTGGCGATCGTCGAGGCCTATTACGACGTACCTTTGCTGAAAGTCTCGGGATAGTAGGTAAAGCTGCTGTCCCAGCACTTCGTACGGCCCTAAAGGAGCACTCAAGTGAAACGGTAAGGCGCGCCGCTGCAAAGACTCTCAAGCTAGTAGGCGATCCAAGTACCTTGCCAGATCTGCTCGAAGCCCTTCTAAACGATCCAGACCCTGTTGTTCAAGGATCAGCGGCAGGGGCCATGGCAATTTTCGGTGCAGATGCAGTAAACCTCCTGCTGGAGGTGCTAATAAATCCCAACAGCACAGCCATGCAATGTGGATTCGCTCGCTGGGGGGTGGCCTTTGTTGGAGCCAAAGCACCTGATGCGCTTCGCAATGCAGCCCAATCCGATCATGCAGAAATCAGAGCTGCAGCAATTGCTGGTATAGGAGAACAAATACATACCTTGGGTGATGAAGACGCTCGGGAACTTCTCTTGAGCGCCTTAATTGATCCTGCAAGCGATGTGCGAGCTGAAGCCACCACGTTGCTTGGCAAACTTGACGACCCATCATGGGCGCAGCCAATGCTGCTAACCAAACTCGATGATCTCCACCCTCAGGTTCGCAAAAATGCCGCCTTATCTCTGATGAAACTAAGGGCAACCGAAGCAATCAGTGAACTGCGTAGGAAAAAATCAACGGAAAAAGATGAAAGCGTAACCACAATTTTGCAACTCGCTATTAATCAACTGGCGGCAGAGGATTAGAGGCGCGCTGACGACACCTCCTTATCATTATTCTGAAATGGGATTGCTTGCATTGCGTTGCTCAAATGTATTGAGAGCCTCAATCACACTTCCACGCACAAGCTCATCAATAGAAGAGTCTGCCTCTAGCTCTTTCAAGCAAGCCTTAGCTGCAGGATCCTCAACTTCCCCCAGAGCAGTGACTGCAGCAGCGACACGCAAAATATTTGCACTTTTGCAGCTCTGCAACAGAAGTGGAAGCCCCTGTTTTCCAAGAAGAGGTAGAAGTGGTACTGCTGAAAGTATCAACTCAGGGATATCATCCTGCAAGGCTAATTCAACCACCTCAATAGCCTCCTTTGGGAAAGGTTCACCAGTAGATCTAACTGCTACTTGCACAAAAGCTTTTAGACAACTCGTACGAACAATTCTGTTCTCACTAGCATGAAAAATCTTCGCCAATGGACGCAGCGGAGCCATGCCAAAAACACCAAGGGCTTTTACCGATGCTCTTCTAATTAGCATGTCCGATTGATCTAAATTAGCCAGCAACCTAGGCATTGACTGCTCAGGCCAATGGCTAGCCATCTTCAAAGAAGCTTCTTCCCTGATTTGAGGATTGGGATGAGCTAAATCATCAAATAGATCCTCAAGATCAGGCTTTACACCTTCATCTTTGCTCATTCATTCGTGCTCAGAGAATCGAAAGCTACCAACAATCAGAATACCTGAGAACAGCTAGCAGTAGATCATTAAATCAAATAAAACCATGCTGCTTATAAACAACATCAGCATAAAATCAAATTATCATCCAAGAACTCCCGAAAGGCTCAGCACGACTCAAGCTCATGAAAGAGCATTGATCACGTAATCGAGGAGTGCCTTGAACTCGTCTGCAGCTTGTTGATCCATATCGCGAGGAACACATACACGACTACGGATATAGGCGAAAGCCTCAATGTAGGCAGTGGTGGGAATACCAAGAGTACGAAACACTTCGCGAATACCTGCAATACCCCACTCATCAAGAGGGCCAGTGCCACCAACCACCAAGCAATAGTTAATCAAACGTAGGTAATGATGGATGTCCCTGGCACACTTGTCGCGAGTGGTTTGGTCATACTTTCCACCTTTGTAGACAGCATTAAGTGCATCAGCAGTAACATTGTCTATACCTGCGGCTAACTTTTCAGCGGCTTGCATGCGAGCAGCAGCACGAGCAAAGGATGCTTTTACTGCTTCAAAATCGCTAAGGTTAGGGAAACGACCTGCTGCATCTGCTGCAGTGATCACTGTTGTGACAGCAGATTTCATCATGTGTTCCCTGTTATGGAAGTTTGATGCCTAACTGTAGAGATAGATCCTCGAACGCTTCAGCTTAGGGAGCTGATCACACGATCGAAATAGGAAGCCGCTTCTGCTGCAATTCCCTTGCAGTCACTACCCTTACCAGAGACATCCTTGAATGCAGAGGGGCCGGAATTTGTATCGGTAATGATGGCAACAGTAGCGGCCTTCATGATCGTCACAGCACGCACTGCGCTCTTGATAGGTACCCCAAGAGCAAGGTAGGTCTCTTTCAAACCATTGAGGCAACGATCATCCAGGACAGATGGATCACCAGCCAACAATGCGTAGCTGACATAACGGAGGATGATCTCACCATCGCGCAGACAAGCGGCCATGCGGCGTGTCGGATAGCAATTGCCGCCAGGCTGGGTCATGCCAGCGTTCTCACAAACCATGCCACTTACAGCATCAGCAGCAATACAAGAAATGTTTTGCGAGATGGCATTGGTGGCATCGATCCGGATATTGGCGTCCGCTACATGCCTGCGCAGAGCCGCAAGTTCAGCACTGCCAAGGCAGACGCCTTTGGCATCAGCACTTACAACTGCACGAGAGAATGCGTCAAGCATCAGGAAGCCGGTGAGATCCGATTGTTAGAGAACTTCTGAACAATCAAAGGCGAACTCCAAAAGCTTGATCCAGACTGCCATTTTCAGGATTTTCTCTTGAGCGCAAAAAACACCTTGAGAAGCCTGTTAAAGCGGCAGAAGACCTTTGAGCCAATGGGACTTAGACCCTTGATCGCACTGAAGACCGTATCAACCTATACGTCCCTAGCAGGTCCAAGTCAATCGACAAGCAATCACGCAATGGTTCGTCACTGAAGCAACCGCAAACTCAAAGAACCTATAAACAAAAGACTTTTAGACTTATTTCAGCAGAAAAGATCCAGAGCAACATCAGTAAAACCTTTGCCATGAAAGGCCTTCTTTTGTTTCCCTCCCCCCTAGTTCAAAGCACCTGCCTGCACGCTCTTCAACAGATCTACTCCGTCTAGCAATGAAATTTAGTTGCTTAACTCTAGGCTTAAATTGGAGTTATTAAGCCCCATGTCAGACGCCACACCAGAAGAGCTGCAGCAAACCATTGAAGATATCAAAAGCTATCGGGATCGACTGCGAAATGAAATTATCTCAATAGGGAAAAAGCTAAGGATGCCTCAAAAGAAGATCGATGCCTCATTAGCCGATCATGCCGAATTGCAGCAAATCGAGGGGATTCTCGCTCAACTAGTCAGTCAATACGCTCAGGAATAGACCTCCTAAATTTCCCTTCAGGTGTTTTGAAGCAACGCAGCTTCTGCGAAGGCCCCAATAAAATGCCCATTCAGCCTCCTAGGGTGAATCAAAGTTGTCTGACTGAAAACACCTTGGCTGTAGCCCTTGCGAGCCAATTAAGAGAAGGCACCAAGGCAGCCCACACGATGGCCGAGAACACCGGTTTTGTGAGCTGTTTCCTTAAGGGCGTGGTTGATAAGTCCAGTTACCGCATCTTGGTGGCGGATCTCTATTTCGTTTACTCGGCATTAGAAGCAGAAATCAGCAAGCTGCGTGAGCAGGGACACCCTGTAGTGGCTCCTATGGGATTCCCTGAACTCAATCGTCGCGATGCTTTAGAGCAGGATTTGATTTTCTATTTCGGTAGTAATTGGCCTGATTTGGCCAAGCAAACGCCAGCTGCTCAGGAGTATGTGGCCCGGATTCATCAGATAGGCAAAGAATCGCCTGAATTACTAGTAGCTCATCACTACACCCGCTATATCGGCGATCTATCTGGAGGCCAGGTCCTCAAGAGCATTGCCCAGAAGGCAATGAAGCTAGAAGGCAATGACGGTGTGCGCTTCTATAACTTTGATGAAATCGACGATACCAAGGCCTTTAAGCATCAATACAGCGCCACTCTTGATGCACTGCCGATCGATCAAGCAACAGCTGATCGCATTGTTGAAGAAGCCAATAAGGCATTTCAATACAACATGGCCATGTTCAAGGAGTTGGAAGGCAACTTGGTAGCAGCAATCGGCAAGGTGCTATTTGGTTTCCTAACGCGCCGCCAGCGTGCCGGCAGCACAGAAGATGCTGTGGCCTGAAGGAAAGGAAGGGAAGGATTTACACAGAAGCGGTCCTTAGTCAGAACTTTCAACTGATCAACTTGTTCAACCTTGCTGAGGATGAAGTACTTATGTTCACCAGTTCTTACAACACCAATCTGGATCTAAAGCAATCATGGTTCGTGATTGACCTGGTGTGCATTTATTCCATGAAGCATCAAGCCTTGGATATAAAAGCAGTCACCAGCAAGCCCAAAGCAGTGAAGGCAATGATTTAGATGTTTGACCCATTCCTTGAGAAACTCAATGCCAGCATCCGAACTCAAGGCGGAGAAGCCAAGGCAGTTCCTGATGGTCTTGGCGAATGTAGAAACGACCAAAAAAGCAGCCTGATCCAAAGTTGGCTATGGCAAGTACCAGGTATCCGTCGCTGGAGAGTCTCACGACTCGATGCCGGAGAGAGCCTGCAGGTTCTCAATTCAGTTGCTTATCCGGACTACAACATTGACCAACCGCTGATGGGGTTAGACCTGTTGTGGTTTGGGAAGGGACAAAAACTAGTGGCGATACTTGACTTCCAACCCTTAATTCAAGATCAGGCCTACTTTGATCGCCACTTACAAGGACTAAGGACTCTCCAAAGTCGTTTCCCTGAGCTGAATAGCAAGGAGACGATGCGCGCGTTCGATCCCAATCAATATTTCTCACCCTGGCTACTGTTCTGCAGAGGCAGCAGCGAAGAAGCCAATAGCTTCTTACCAGAAGCGTTTAACGCTTTCCTGCAGTGTTATTGGCAACTTCACCAGCAAAATAGCCAACAGTCCTCCGTAATACCGGCAGCAAAAGTCAAACAATTGCAGATCGCTTATGACATTTACAACGCCGAGCGGGATCCAGCCCACGGTTTATTCACTAGTTATTTCGGCAAGGCATGGTCTGAGCGCTACCTAAACGAATTCCTTTTTCCTGCTAGCGCCAAGCCGGAATCATCTGCTCCTGCAGGCTCTCAAGTACCTCAATGAACACCTTGCGCCTGAGCAGTCTAGACCCAGTAAAAATACCTAATTGGCGATGGGCGCCGTTCCTCAACCATGCCATCAAATCCCTCGCGCCACTAAACCCTGAGCCATACCCAATTCCTCAAGAATTTCTAAAGCAAGAAGGAAATACAGGCTCCAAATCGCAGCCCATCAAGGTAACAACATGCACCTGGGCCTGCAAAACCAACAAGCTCAGACAGGCAAGAGCCGCCTGCGTGGAAGCAGACAGCTCAGCTTCAGTACTTAATTTCGTAATAAACCCCTATTGCACCTACGATCTTCCATTTTTTGGCGCAGATTTAGTGACCCTTCCCTCTGGGCATCTTTTGGCACTGGACTTACAACCAGCAATCACAAGCGACGAAAAACATACCAAGCAGGTATGGGAACGACTCATGCCATTATTCGAACACTGGAGCGCTCGCCTTCCAAAGGGAGGACCCATCCCAGAAGAAGCCAAACGCTACTTCTCACCAGGGTTTATCTGGACACGCCTCCCCCTTGGCAGTGAAGGAAACAAGCTGATCGATGAGGTAATTACTCCTGCATTCAGCGACTACCTGAGTCTTTATTTAGATCTTGTCAAAGCAGCGGTTCAAGTCCCCCCTGAACGCGCCGGGATTCTGCTAGAAGGCCAAAAGCAATACATGAACTACAGAGCCCAAAAGGACCCTGCGAGAGCCATGTTGACCCGCTTCCACGGCAGTAAATGGACCGAGGCTTATATCCATGAAGTTCTCTTTGACCTATAAAAAATCACCAACCAAAGTCCTTTAAAGCCTTCAAACAAATAAGGCTTGCGCTAGCTCAAGGGAAAAAGAAGATCAATACCACCAAAGCATGATCAACTCTCTTGTGAACAGGGCTTTTTATGCATTGTTGACTTCAACGCAGCAAGCATGAGCTAAGGCAAGACATCAATAGAATCAGAGGGGCTTGCCAGTGCAGCCAAAGATGCCTCAGTGGTGCTCGAAGCGATCCACTCTTATCCCGCAACGCCTGGAGTCTGAATGAATCATCGGCTGCTTTTCGTTTGCCTCGGCAACATCTGTCGGTCTCCTGCAGCTGAAGGAGTTTTCCTGCATCAACTCAAGAGCCAAGGTCTTGAGGAGCAATTCGTGGTTGATTCTGCTGGCACTGGGGGGTGGCACGTTGGCAGGTCAGCGGATTCGCGTATGCGAGCTGCAGCAGCCCAACGAGGAATAGTTCTATCTAGCCGAGCAAGACAGATAAAGCTGGAGGACTTGAAAACTTTTGATCTGATCCTGACCATGGATGCAGACAATCTGATCAATGTTCAGAGCCTGGCAAAAGAACTCGGCCAAATGGCAACTGCCAAGATCAAACCGATGCTCAGCTATGCCAGCAAAACATCAGTTCAAGAAGTACCAGATCCTTATTACGGAGGAGATGCCGGATTCGAAGAAGTGCTTGATCTCCTTGAAGATGCCTGTGCAGGACTGCTGGCTGAACTCAGATCGAAGGCTTAGGCCATACCTCCTCAGGAACCTGCTGGCGAAATAAATCGATCAGGGTCTCAATCACCTGATCAATAGACATGCCGTCGCTGATCAGCTCAACCGCGTCATCGGCCTGCAATAAAGGAGCAAACTCCCGGGTACTGTCGCTTCGATCCCGTTCTTCAATCTGAGCTTCCAACTCCACCAAATCCGGAACGGGGAAGCCACGATTTTGCAGATCAAGAGCACGGCGCCTAGCTCTTTCAGCAGGACTAGCAGTGAGGAATACCTTCAAGTCTGCATCAGGGAAAACGGCCGTGCCAATATCCCTGCCTTCTGCAACTAAGCCTCCATTAATACCCATCCTCTGTTGCTGAGCCGTCAGAGCGTTACGAACACAACCATGAGCCGCAACCGCTGAAACAGACGTTGTGACATCCGGCGAGCGGATCTCCTCTGTGACGTCGTGGCCATTAATGCGAACCCTCTGTGAACCGGATTGAGATAAATCCAACTCAAGTTTGAGATTTTCAAGGTTTTTATTTACCGCCTCAGGATCATGCGGATCTACTTCTTGTTTCTGTATCAGCCAGGTAACAGCCCGATACATAGCCCCCGTATCGAGATAAAGCAGGCCAAGCCGCTCAGCGAAAGCACGCGTCACAGTGCTCTTGCCAGCACCAGCAGGTCCGTCTATTGCAACGATGGGCTTACGAGACATCAAAAAGGTGTGATCAATAAGGCGAGTCTCCCCGCAGCGCACCGCCGCCGCAAGCAAGCTGAGCTTCCGGCCAACTTGCAAAGGCTGCAGATCAAAGGGGTCCACCGTTTCTACATACTCAACCTTCAAATCAGACCTCTCCCATGCAGAACGCAACCTGGCGAGATCTAAAGATTTTCCATCCTCAACATCCCTAGCTGCGCGGGCAAGCAGCTGGGGCAGTATCAACGCCTGTTGACGCTGTTTAGCAGTGAGGTGACGATTGCGAGAACTACAAGCCATGCAATCGTCATCCCGCACCGTGGCGACACCGCGAACTTTCACCGGCAGACCCAAGTCAGCCACCAGATGGCGCAGGATTATCAATTGCTGCCAATCCTTTTCCCCAAGCACAAGCACCTCTGGTCGCACTAAGGCCAAAAGACGCGCCACTACTGTTGCTACCCCATCAAAGTGACCGGGCCGGCTGGCGCCACAAAGATGAGCCTGAAGCTGAGAGGGGACCTGGATTCTGAACTGAGCGGACGCCCCCCCAGGGAAAACCTGGTCGACGGAAGGAGCCCAAAGAGCAGAAGCTCCTGCTGCTGATGCAACTTCACAGTCAGCGTCAAGATCACGAGGATAACTATCGAAATCCTCAGCAGGTCCAAACTGCAAAGGATTAACGAAAACACTGACCAAGACAGAGGATGGCTGAACTATGCCAATTCCTTGAGCTGCCTTGATCAATTGGCCATGTCCCCGATGCAAAGCGCCCATGGTGGGCACAAAATTAACTGGGGAGTTCTGGCATGCACGCCATCGATATAACTCAGCCGTTGTACTGAGAAGGGAAAAACTCAGCGCAGCACCTCAAGACGCACTTGAGCGATACCACTTGATACCAAACCAAGCTTATGGGCAGCGCCATGAGCAAGATCAATGACGCGATGAGCAACAAAAGGCCCGCGATCGTTGATTGTCACAACAGCAGAGCGATCATTCCAAAGGTTGGTCACCCTCACCTTGGTACCGAAGGGCAAGCTGCGATGAGCTGCTGTCATCGTGCCTGGCCTGAAGACTTCACCACTTGCAGTTCGGTTTCCGAAAAAGCCCGGTCCGTACCAACTTGCTTCACCAGTGCTCACTTGCACCACTGTGGGCATTGGCTTCACAGGTGGTTTGGCCTTTGCTGCTGGAACCGTTGGCAGCTCAGGCGGTGTCTCAATAAGAGAATCATTATTAGCTTCTGCACTTTCTTGGTCAGCAGAAACAGGTGAACCAAGCAAAGAGATTCGCTCGAGCAGGGCATTCTTTACTTCTTCCCTGGTGACCTTGTTATCAAGATCAAGCGCAAAGGCAGGTAAAAGCGCAGCACCACTGGCGCAAACACCAGTGAGGATAAGAAGCGATACGGAAGATTTCATTACCAGCGAACGACCGTCGAATGAGGAGAAAAACTCTCCCCAACTAAAAATCGTCCTTAAGTGAGCCAAATTTCCCCTCGAACATAAGAATCAAACCCTGTCTTCAGGAGGTATGCAACCACTACCCCAAGCCAGCCTCTTCCCACCCAGATAAAGGGAAATCAATAGAGCCTCACTGGGCTTAGACGAGCCATCGCAGCGCAGCGGCGATTAGCCAGGCTGATACCAGCAAGAGAACGGACTAATCAAAGACAGGACAATCGGGGCATTGGCTCAATGGCGGGCGGCAGGGGAAGATCAACAGAGGACAGCCAAAACCATGGACTACAAGACCGCGGGCGTTGACGTCCAAGCCGGCAGAGCATTCATCGACAGGATTAGATCTAGCGTCGAAGCCACCCACCGTCCGGAGGTAATTGGTGGACTAGGCGGTTTCGGAGGCTTAATGCGTCTTCCGGCAGGGCTGAAAAAACCTTTACTGGTGGCCGGAACTGATGGCGTTGGCACAAAGCTTGAACTAGCTCAAGAACATCAAGCTCATTACGGAGTGGGGCTGGATCTAGTCGCGATGTGCATCAACGATGTGATCACTAGTGCAGCTGAGCCGCTCTTTTTCCTCGACTACATCGCTACCGGTGCCCTTAGCCCAGAAGCCATGGCACAAGTTGTCGAGGGGATCGCAGAAGGATGCCGCCTCAGCGGTTGTGCCCTACTAGGAGGAGAAACAGCAGAAATGCCAGGTTTCTATGATCCAGGGCGCTACGACCTAGCCGGCTTTTGCGTTGCAGTAGTTGAGGAAACTGAGCTAATTGACGGGCGCAGAATCCAGCCTGGAGATCAAATTATCGGCGTTGCTAGTAGCGGCATACACAGCAACGGATTCAGCCTGGTGCGCAAGGTGCTCAGCCTTGCTAAGGCCAATGAGAGCACGCGATTTGGTCGCGATAACAAAGCTCTTATCGAAGCCCTACTGACCCCAACCACTCTTTACGGCCAATTGGTGAAAAACCTCCTTCAGGCAAAGGTTCCTCTCCATGGCATGGCTCATATAACCGGTGGCGGCCTACCAGAGAACCTGCCACGATGCTTCTCAACAGGGCTTTTGGCCGTAGTAGACCCCAAAAGCTGGATCAGGCCAGAGCTGTTTCAGTGGCTCCAAGATGTTGGCCAAATCCCAGAGCATGACCTCTGGCACACGTTCAATCTTGGTGTGGGCTTCTGCCTAGTAGTCGCAGAAGAAGCCGTCAATGATGCCCTACAGATTTGCAGCGACCAAGCTCTTCAGGCTTGGCCTATGGGTCGAATCGAAACCTCACCTACCGCTAAAAGCGAACGGCTGAAGGGTCTGCCCATATAAAAAAGCGGAGCGTCCCAAATCTCTAGAGTCGCAAGCTCTCTCAAAATGATTACATCGGATTTGTACGAGCCTGTTCTTTGGCAAGCATTAACTCACTGATTCCAATAATGTTCACCGAGGCACACCGGGAGATAATTTCGGTAGCAGCGTCGTCACATCTCGCTTGAGTTCAAACTTCTTCAATGCCCTTCAATACCACCCCCCAGCGCACAACCCGTCGCCGCAGCTCAGCAGGTCCTGTCCCGCCCAAAAGGCAACTATCTACTGATTACGACCGCAATGGACCCCATCGCCAGGGTCCCAGGCCCACCTTCCTGGCACTGAGAGACCACGGCAAGGTTTATGTAGCAGATCTGCCCAATCTCTCAGACGGTCAGCTGGCACACATCGCCAAAGAAGCTGAGGATGTTCTTGAAAGCCTGGATCGTCGCATCAGCGATCTCGAACACGAGGCACACAACAACATTGGCGATAGCGATACCTTCATCAAGGCATCCACCAAACGAGATGTAACTCGTCGTTTCATCCGTGCCATTCAAGGTGAGCAAGAACATCGCCTCAGCAATCCAGCACTGCGGCAAGCCGCAGCAGAATCTCTACCTAGAACTTTTCTCGAGGTCTCCCGCCACCGCTTGCCTGGTGCCACATTTGATTCACTGCTTCAAGAAGCCTTGGCAGCCTGCGAACAAGATGCTGAGACTTCGGAGCCCAACACCAGCGTTGCCCCAGAGTCACCTGTAAAGGTGATACCCATACGGTCCACAACAAAAAGCCTCCCGGTCGTTGTAACCCCTGATCCGAATCTGCCCACCAGCACATCTAACGCCTGATCGAACTCAGTTAAATAAAAAGGGACTTGCCAAAATAAGAATGAACCTAACGATTGAGCTGATGTAGGCACGCACGCTCTTATAAAAACAAGCTCAACAGCTAAAGCCAGTTCAGCCCAGAGACGCCCACAAGTAGGCATGATCAGTCAATAACACGATCGAATGAGTTGGCATCCAAACAACCATGACGAGCCCCGGCAGACCTCCCGATCCATCTCAAACAAGGGACAAGCTCAATAGAAGAGAAAATAAAACAGTTGTCAGCCCCGAGAAGCTGAAAGTACTCTGCAAGCACTGTCAACGAACCGCACACAATGGCATCCGTTGCTTAGGAATGTGTGTCTCCGAAAACGACTATTAATGCGATGCGCGCAGCCAATATTTCTATTTCCATTTTCTGCCTATCCCTAGTTGCAGGAACCAATGCCAGAGCTGATCTGCTCAACAGCATCGGTCGCTTCGAAACGAATTCCAGCAAATGTGAATACAGACTTGGAGATGACTCAATACAGAAGTGCCGTGTAATTCAGATGGATCGCAAGACAGCAACAATCACCGCAGTACGTTTCATTGGTGAAGGCAAAATACGCGGATCCAGCCTTCATCTCACATTTGTCGCAAACGCACCAGCTCAGACCACGCCATTGCGCTGTAGATCCGGCCGCTGCACCCTAAAAGCAACTGACTGGATAGCCATTGTGAGCAGCGTGGCAAAGAGCAAATTCGACGAACTAGGGCTAGCGAAAGGACTACCGCAAGCAAGTCCCGCGAAAGGTGATTGTCAACTCAACAACAAACAACTGCGCTGCAGGGCACGAACCATGAATGGTGAGATCCTCAGCGGCGTGGCCAGCCTGTGAGAGCCAACTCCCAGGCTCCAATTGGGGATACTTATAAAGCATTGAATTTAAAGGGGTTTAGCCGTGCAAATACCCCTGCTTCCTACCACCAAAACCTCTACTGAGACCAAAGAAGGAGAAAGAAATAATCAGAGCAACCTATTCGCTTCAACTGCTTTTCGCCAACTCCTTGTATGCCCAGTACCCACCGACAGCAATGATCGCTAAAGGGACAAGTGCTCTAAGAATCGAGAGAACAACAAAGAGCATCAACGAAAAAGCACCAAATCTCTTGACACGTGCCTTTGATTCGTCGCTCAACGCTTCCCAACGATCGATTAGAGACATGGAACTGGACTACCTGCTGCTCTGCTGATCTTCTAGCCCATTCCGCCTACTACGCAACCTCCTCATGCGCTAAATCGGCCATCTGCAGCCTTCTCATTGCTTATTGATAGCACTTGGAGCTGAGGTGCTCTCCTTAAGGAATGAGGCACTGATTAATTGAGTAGTCCCCATGGAAAAGTACCGCAACTCTTCCACCCTAATCCTGGCAAAGCATTTTTTCTCATCCTTAGTGCACCAGATTCTTTGCTTTAAGAAGAAGACCCACATCGAACAACCACAAACCCAGAAATCATTTCCAATTGCAGATAATTTCAAAATAAATTAGCACTGCGAAATCATTCTTAGTGAGCAGAAAAATCCACAAGTCTTGTCCTACGAATACTTCTCATAGCCTGTAGCACTGATTACATTTATATCAACGGGGGCCCCGCATAGGTCATTCAGGATTGTAAATGCCATATTTCTTGTTTTAACTGAATAGGACAACCCAAGTGGCGCTCTTTTATAACCACCCTCTCTGCAATTATGGATATCATTTAGAACATACTGCTCTTCAGTTAGATCTATTGTGTTACCTTCCTTATCCTGTAGCCACCAGTGATAGTCTCCATTGGCTAAAGGGCAAGAATTGCTATATAAGTCCCAGTCCTTAAAGAAAAATCTATGCAAAGTCCCACTCAACAAGTAGCACCAACCTCCAGTGATATTGCTTGGATTTTGATATTCCACATCATCGCTAAACCAGTTCAAGTCACCAATCTCATCTAACTTTCCAAATCGCTTAACTACATTCATTGATTGATAGCCTCTCAATTTGGGGTTTGGTTGTCGAAATACTCCGCCAGCACGAACGAAACGATAAAGGAGATGCTCACAAATGCTAAGGATATTTCCAATTGAAGAGTCAATCGCCAAACATCCCTTGTCAATAGCTGCAGGACATTGAAGAACTGGAAGTATTTGGTCCTTCATCTCTTCATCAAGAAACAATCTTCCTTTTGCTGAACTAATAAGAAAAGGCATTATCTAACGCAAGAAAAGCTTGGGCCACCTGCATGCCAGTTTATCAACTTGTGCTTAGGCTTTGCCTTCGCCTCGTAGGTCTTTGGCTTTAGCCCAAGCATGTGACCTCACAAGCTTGGATCTGCCCCATGCTTTTCTGCTCCTATAGCCAAAACCCCATGCTGTGCATGCTCAGACAGCTAGCCGATCTCGAAGTCATCGCTCAATTACCTGTTGATGGCTACTAGGAGCCAGGCCCCTCAATAAAAAGGCCTCCAGCACTGAACGCTGACTGGCCCTGATAAACACCAACGCTCCTAGAAGGT
This sequence comes from uncultured cyanobacterium, assembly GCA_913047395.1. Classification (GTDB taxonomy): domain Bacteria; phylum Cyanobacteriota; class Cyanobacteriia; order PCC-6307; family Cyanobiaceae; genus Prochlorococcus. The sequence continues at coordinate 8,848 of CAJWUF010000015.1, read as the reverse complement.
TTGAACCAGTCCTTATTGGTCATCTTGCTGGTCTTACTGAAGTGGAACTCACTAGCCCGTGATCGCATTGAGCGCCGCAGAGAGACAGCAGGGAAGCAGGAGCGCGCTCAAGATGCAATTAGCAAAAGCAAATTTGGCAATGTGCCTGTAGGGGGTGAGATCTGCTCCTATCGATCCATTGCCGAGAAAACAGGCCTTGCGCTCTGAACTATTAAGAGGATCATCGTGGAACAGCAATCAATAGCAGCATGAACCTGATCGAAGCGCACAAACGATCTATTGAGCGTGAGAAAAGGAAGCTTGGAGTGACTGACTACGGGCTTCTCTGGATCTCCTTCCTCAGAGGCGCGATCGTCGCCCTGATCGTTGAGAGGTTGATAGCTCATTAAGAAGAGCCTATCGAAACTTAGAGATTGTTTTTATTCAATCAAGATTTGCCAGGTAATTACAGTTGCCTTTTCTGATGGGGACTTGCCATTAAGGGACCCAAGTGCATCAGCACATGTCCGGCTCCCTGAAGCAACACATGGATAGGATGGATAGAGCCAGAGAGGAAAGGAAGCCTTGGGGGACACAAAGGGACTCCGCTTAAGACTGTATGAACAAATCGTCAATAAAACCCCAGATGGGAATACATCAATATTCAACAAGTTAAGTGGCACGACAATTGCTATTTCAATCTTCTTTGCAGTCATCAGCACTGAGAGCAAACTAGACTATCAATTTGGAGAGCAAATCGATACAATCGATAGAATAATCGGCTGTCTATTTTGCATAGAGTATTTCTGCCGTGCATGGGTCGCACCACTTGAAGGTAAATACGGAGAAGGACTAAAAGGCTATATCCAATATATATTCTCCCCAATGGCAGTAATTGACCTTATTGCGATAATTCCATCATTTATAGGTGTTAGAACAGAACTCAAGATTCTTAGAATTGTCCGTCTTCTTACGATTTTAAGGATTGGACGTAACGAAAGGTTCAGGCAAAGCATGATCCATTTCAACTATGCCCTCAAATCAAAAGCACAAGAACTACAGATATCTACAGTTTACACGCTATTGCTGCTATTGATTAGCAGCACATTGATGTACCTTGCCGAATCATCTGTTCAGCCTGAATTGCTAGGGTCAATACCAAGATGCCTCTGGTGGTCAATTAATGCAGTCAGCTCAGTTGGACATGGAGATTCAGTTCCAATCACAGCAATAGGCAAGATCATTGCTTCAGTAACCTCTCTTATGGGAATTGGCGCCATAGCTATACCTACAGGAATTCTTGCTTCAGGCTTTAGCGAATCAATCGCAGTGCAAAGAAAGAATATTGAGGGACCTGTTTAAAGATTCTGGTCAAAAAAATTATTTACAACTATCACCATGCAGATGTGATATTTGGCTGCCGCAAGAACAGATATTCATGGATAATTTCCTAGCGCAAGCTGAACCTCAGCGTGGCTACGTTTGCACGAGAAATAACAGTTACTTGAAAGTGTAATTGACTGCTAATTAAAATATTTTTGTGAGAAAAATCCCATTGAAGACACCCTCCATCCAGGTAGAAACAAGGTTGCTGCTTACTACTTCCGCTTCTGGGTTCCCATCTAGAGCAGTGGCTTCTGCCTCTAGAGCATTAACAGCACGCACGAACTCATTCCATCTCATTCCATCTTTGACGAGGATGATTTGAAACTTCTTCATGCCCTTACCTATTACTGATCTTTCAGAACAATACCTCGCGCAAGGCCACCTCTAGGGCACCCAACCAAAATCCAGCTCCCATTCTTATTATCCACAGATGGAACTCCCAAATCAAACACTATCCTGCTTTGAGGATATGCAATGAGACCTTAGGTAACAGAGAGGGCATTTACCACCTTCTTATGTGTCCTATATGTGCATGTTGCAACGGCACGCACCTCCTTAACGACATGCCTCATTCACCCACTTGGCCGCCATCTCATCACCTAATTGAGAGGCCTGCCTCCAATCAACACAAGCACCCGTTATGTTGCCATCATTCTCTTTAGAGATCCCACGATTAAGGTAGGCAACGGCAAGTTTAGGGTCAATATCTAATGCCTTAGTATAATCACTAACTGCTCCTCTATTATCACCCGTCTTTCGCTTCGCGACACCACGATTATTGTAAGCGAGGGCATAATGTGGAGTAATTTCCAATGCTTTAGTATAATCTAAAATCGCGCCTTCGTAATCCTCTAATTCGTCTTTTGCATTGCCACGAGCGAAATATGCATCGGCATGAATTGGATCAATCTCTATAGCCTTACTATATTCAGCAATTGCTAGTTGATAATCACCAAGCTCATATTTAGCATTTCCACTTTTTATATAAGCGATGACATTACGCTCTTTCCCCTTGCGTTCTAAAACAAGTGCTCCAGCTATGCCGACAAGGGCGGCAGCTCCAATTGCAACTGGTTTCCATAGCGGCAAGAACGAAAGGGCAACCGCAGTAAATGCAGCAGCAGCAGCACCTACAACAATGACAGCAGTGCGGCGTGGCATAGCGAGAATTCTCCTATACCCTCAGCCTAGACAAAGAGTGCTTTTGTCCCAAGAGGGAAGTTATTTTTTGGCATTAACTATTAAAAGGAGCACTCATCTCAAAAAGCCTAATTTTGTCTAAAGCTACCTTTGACTCCTAGCCATAACCTCGAGAAGCTAACTCAGAGCATCAATAAGCAAAACTGCTCCTTTTCAGATACCGCCGTTGCAAAAACGGACTGCAGCAGAGACACTCTTGCCATTTTTCCTGGTTTCTTCAACGCAACCATTGAAGAACGCAGCTTCCTGCTTTAGTGGATACATCTTGCAAGCAATTACCACAAGGGCAAGTGCTGCCAGGCCCCTGGTTGCAAGACCTACCCCACCAAACACATACCAAGGAATGCGCCTTCGCTTGCTGCTAGAGAGGTTCTTGCACTTCTTGGGGCTCTTGCCCTTGCCCTTATCTTTTGCCATCAAGTCAATAGCGACTATGGAAACACTAATCGCTCAAGGCAAATCGCAGGTACAGATATTCTAAAAAACAATACCTTCCCACCACAGGCGCATAAAGCTCAGTGGCTCAAATGACCAATAACTTCAAGCAAGGGTCTTCTGCGCTTATGGAGGGAAATGGTATGTACTAGCCAGGCGCAACAGCAATAGACTCGCCACACAGCAACCGCATGCAATGAAGAGTATGTAATAGCCAGTTCTCCATAGGTGCAGTGGATTCTTGCAAAGAGCTTTTTAAACTATTCAACTAAAAGAGAAAATCAGAATTCAAGATGGCGCATTACATGAACACAGACAAAACCCTTTACCAGCAAGATCTGAGCTGTTGATTACTAGCTACAAGCTCAAGCAACTGCTATCAGATTCAAAGCCTATATTCAATGTACAGGGGAGTTTCTTGCATAAAGAAACCACTAAGGCGTAAAGCATGCCACTGCCGAAAGAGGTCAAAAGGTACCAGCAATAGCCTATTAATAAAGGCTTTCCTAGAAGCAGCGACCCTTAAAGACCCTTTCTTGATGGAATAACGTGTTACAATGATGTCATTGTATATGGTAGGTTAGATTGTGAACGATTTTCCTGTGGATGTTTCAATAGCTGTTCTGCTAATGATGATTGGCTGCCTATCATTCATTGCCTACGTACTTCGCTTGGCGAATCTTGAGATGAAGGAGAATAAGTAGCTATGAGCAAACCTCAGCAAGTCTGCCTTGCAGCCAGTAAAATTAGCATTTACTAATGCTGAAATACCTGAATGATGTATTAATTACCTGCTCGTGACAAAGCCCGCCCGACATTTATAAGCAGCTGAAGTCAAGCTTCCCAGTCTGTTTATTTATATTCACCATAGAACTAAAGATACACCAGAAAATAATAACGTGGTGGCTATGAATACCACTGCAAAAAGAGCTGCTCCTATTCCAGTATTCCAATAAATAGACATAGTTAGCAACTCATCTCCTTTCTTTGAAGGCAGATCTGATGATGGCCACCACTGGTAATACACCTGATCATTTATCCATCCCTTCGTTGCAGCTCTATATGGCGACTCAGTTGTCGCAAAATCAACTACCTCTGTGATTCTCTGTTTAATTCTTTCTTGCATCACCTAAGCAACCGCCTTTGTAATCAAAGTAATTGCAGCAAATAAAACTGCTGAGACGATGAAGCCAACTGCAAAAATACCTGCCACTATCCCTGTATTCAAATATACCGATACAGTTGCCAACTCCTGTCCTTTTTTTTCTGCCACTGGATGATCCTTTAGGAGCAATCACTCTATAACCCCGCCTCTTTGGATTACTTCCGCCCTGCCATTTGATCAAAGCGACGGATTTTTGGCAGGTGGATTTGAGATAATCAATGCCAGGCCAGCAAAAACTCAAGGCCTCCTACTGCTCACCTCCCACACTTGGCAGGCTCTAAAAAGCAAAAATACAGTTTCCTGCAAAGTGCTTGGAGGACGTTGTCGAAGGCGGCACCCAGATTCGAACTGGGGATAAAGGATTTGCAATCCTCTGCCTTACCACTTGGCCATGCCGCCGCCTGGGAGCCTGCACCCCCTTCAGCGGATCGTATCAGCCACGCTGCAGACTCTCTGCTGGTAATCAGCAACGGCCATGGCGAGGATCTGATCGCAATCCGAGTGCTGGAGGCCCTACATAGCAAATGTCCGAATCTGCCCCTTGCAATTCTCCCCCTAGTAGGAGAAGGAAAAGCCTTTGATCCTGCAGTAACGGCAGGATGGCTAAAGCGACTGGGGCCTGCAGCACCTTTGCCCAGTGGTGGCTTTAGCAATCAAAGCTTCCGAGGCCTAATTGCTGATCTTGCCGCCGGACTAACCCTGCTCAGCTGGCAACAGTGGAAATGTGTTCGCCGCGCAGCCAAAGGCGGGCAAGCCATTTTGGCAGTGGGAGATCTATTCCCCCTGCTGCTGGCATGGAGTAGTGGCAGTAATTATGGATTCATCGGCACACCGAAGAGTGATTACACCTGGCGGAGTGGACCAGGTCAGGCCTACAGCGATCACTACCACCGCCTCAAAGGCAGTGAATGGGACCCCTGGGAATGGGCCCTAATGCAATCTTCGCGATGCCGAATGGTTGCCGTGCGCGATCATCTGACCGCAAGGGGTCTACGACGCCATGGGGTGTCCGCCCAAGCACCTGGGAACCCAATGATGGATGGATTCAAGAGCGAAGCCGTTCCCGCTTCCCTTAAGCGTTGCCGTCGCCTGCTATTGCTTTGCGGCAGTCGAATGCCCGAAGCCGGAGCAAATTTCAAAAGGCTCCTTGAAGCTTTGGATCATCTCAATAGTCAATTACCCCTAGCGATCCTTGTAGCCCTTGGCTCTAAACCCACCCTGAGCCAACTCGAAGCTTTACTAAAAACTGATGGCTACCGACCATCAATTCCCCCTGTCGACAGCCTGGGAGCACAGGGCTGCTGGGTAAAAGGTGCACATCTTGTGTTACTTGGCCCTGGTCAATTCAGCCGCTGGGCCTCCTGGGCTGAAGTGGGCCTTGCTACCGCTGGTACTGCAACAGAGCAACTTGTAGGCCTCGGAGTCCCGGCCTTATCTATGCCCGGGCCAGGCCCACAATTCAAACGAGGATTCGCCATTAGGCAAAGTCGCCTATTAGGAGGAGCCGTAGTGCCCTGTCAAAGTAAAGAGACACTGGTTAAAAGGCTTAATCAACTCTTAAACGACAGCACGCTTCGCCAACAGTTGGGCAGAAGGGGGCGTCTACGCATGGGCAAAGCTGGAGGGAGTGCTGCCCTAGCAGAACTGGTTTCAAAGTTGTTGTTGAGACATACGAGCACGCTAAAAAACGCTATGCCCCCCCATAGCGGATACTGAACCCTTACAACACAACTGCCATGGCGGCCATCCAGGACCATGCCTTCGTAAAACTCTGTGCCGAACTCGCCAGCTGCCTGAGCATTAGTCTTGCCTCTGCTAGAAGACAAGTCGACCTGGCGGCCAGCCGAGAAGGTGTCAAAGATCTAGAAGCACGCATAACCATTGCCAAACGTCTACTTGAAGAAGCACGCTCACGTCGTCGAGAAGGCAAAGGGGCTCCAGGCAATCAACTCGACCAACTACTGAAAGCCGTAGCCGAAGATGAGAACTTCATGACCGAGGACTGAAGAACACTGCAAATTTCAGTGTTCAAAGATCTGCATAAATCGCAACCGGTCCAACTCAGCCATGACAGGGATACAGCCAAAGCAACGCTTGGCAATTTCCCAACGACCTTCACGACGCAACATCATTTCCAAACGTTGCCTGGCTGCAATTAGGTAACGGGCATCATTTGCGGCATAGGCCAACTGAACTTCGCTGAGTTCCTCAACCCTGCCCCAGTCACTACTCTGGGCCTGCTTATCAAGTTCAACACCAACTAACTCCATCACCACCTCCTTTAGTCCATGGCGAGGGCTATAGGTTCGCGCAAGACGACTAGCCACCTTCGTGCAGAAGATGGGCTCAACGGAAATCCCCAAACCGCTAGCTAGAGCTGCCACATCAAAGCGTGCATAGTGGAACACCTTCTCAATCGAAGGGGCCTCCATCAAGACCTGCAAACGAGGAGCGGAAGCCTGGCCCAAGCCAATCCGCACACATGCAACATTGTCGTCAGGATCACAAAGCTGCACGAGACAGAGACGGTCGCGGCCATGAATAAGTCCCATGGCCTCAGTGTCTACCGCAAGAGCTGATGCCCGTGAGTAACGCTCCGCCCAATCGGCATCAAGATCATTGTCGAAAACAACAAAGCTTGCAGGAGTTTCAGAAAAGTCCGCCATTGAGCAAATGGCACATAGCCAGAGCAAATCCCCACCACTCTGACGGGCCACACAACACCTCTACTCGCCTATCTCGCCTGAAAGTCTGATCAAGACTGAGTTGAGCAAATTTTAGCCACTCGAACATCTTGCTCAGGCTGGGCAAGAGTCAACGAACCTATCTGGCCGATTTCGAGCAGTATTTTCAACCACCTCAACAGTTTCTAGACCTAGGGCTGTCTGGCTGCTGAATATTGGGTTCTTTCTGCTCAAAGCAGACAAAACTAACCAACTGGAATCTTGCATCTACTCAAGCAAGTGACAATACAAAACAACTGCTAGCGCAATAGCAAAGCTGACTTCACAGGTCATGGCGCCATAAAGACCTAGAACAGGTGGATAGATCTGTTCCCCTGCAATAACGATGCCAGCAGTCTTCTCATCGAACCTGCTACTCACATTGCTGCTAACCATCGGCCTGGTGTTTTTTCTTCGCGCCGCCAGCAAGGACCGCACCACAGTTGTAGATGTTCACTCACCGCGACCACCACTGGAAGTACTCAATGGAATGAGCCTCTGGCTTGAGGAACGAGGATGGCGACAGGACGGTGGCGATGCAGAAAGACAGCTACTTCGCTTCAGTGGCAGCGTCGCTTCAAGCCGACCGTTGGCAATCCTTTTGTCAATATTCGCTGGGCTCGGAGCAGGCTGTCTTGGTCTCGTTCTCCGCCAGCTGTATCCCCAACTTGAATGGTGGCCTCTTTTGCTTGTGGGCCTGGGCCCAGTCGCTGGAGCGATCTACAGCAATCGCGCAAACCGGATTGAAGCCGTTGAGCTTCGCTTGATCAGCACAACCGACAGCGGAGGCAGCACCCTACGGCTAAGAGCCCATCGAGACGAACTGATTGCCATGGAATCAGAGCTCTCACAACGCCTTGAGCTTGCTAGCGACGGCTCTTTACTCTCCTCACCGATCTAAGTGGTTTCAAATCATCGCTGCAGATATAGGAGCCTGCTCCTACTAGCAGCAGGTTTAAGCCTGAAGCTCAGCATGCTTGGTCTGAACACTGCTGCAGAAGCTTTCCCTCCTCCGCCTCCGCCCCCTAATGCAAGGCCACCAATTACCGGTCCTCGAACCCGACTTAAGGGTTACTGGGTGGGACGTCAACCAGTATCTCCCTCTTTGAAAATTGTGGTGATGGCAGGACACGCCGACTCCCAGGGCATGAATGGGGCCGGTACCCCCGGTGCTGCAGTTGACCTAAGGGGAGCTGCACCCATGGACCCCCGCATGCGTGATGAACTTTATTGGAACCGGCGAATACGCGATGCAGTGGCTGTCATGAGCCAGCAAAGAGATCTAAATGTCACCACCTACGACCCAGGAGCACTCTCAATTGCCAACGCCGATGACCCCCGCACCAATTGGTCAGTGGCTCGCCGCCGATCCCAAAAAGGCGACTACATCCTGGAAATTCACTTCGATGCTTACAGCCCACATGGATATGGATCTGGACTAATCCCAGCCCTAAACCGCAGCCTCAATACAGTGGACGAGAACCTTGCAATCAGCTTCGGCCGCTTCCCCCGACTATTCAGAGGAGGCCTAGGTGGACCACGACGGGGAATCAGCATCCTGGAAATCGGAATGCTGGAAGGGAAGCTTGAGACAAATCTGCGCAATCCCAAAACCAGAGAAGCAACCATTCAAGCGATTGCTCTTCGGATTACTAATGCTCTGGAGCTGGGGGTTGGCCGGAAGGAGAAGAAACCTTCTAATCCACCGCCTGGTGAGGTCGACAGCGCTCCTCCAACGTCGAATCCTCAAGCCAATTCTGAGGTCGAGTGAATAGATCAGTGAGCAAAGCTTCTCTAGAACCAGCGGGTGGTTGATAGCAATACTCCCAACGTGTTAGCGGTGGTAAGGACATCAGGATCGACTCAGTTCGACCGTTGGTCTGCAATCCGAAGATCGTGCCACGGTCCCACACCAAGTTGAACTCCGCATAACGCCCACGGCGATACAACTGGAATTGAC
>CAJWUF010000014.1 GCA_913047395.1 uncultured cyanobacterium | reverse complement strand
CTCGCAGTCCGTTCTGGCTGGCCAGCCTCGTACTAGCGGGAGTTATTGCCCTTGTAGCAGGAGGCCTGCCTGGAAGCAGAGAGAACACAACGGTCAAACAATCATGATTGCTAATTTGCATAAAGAGCGGATCAACAACGTGGTATTCAATGGCTAATCGAGCGGTAGCTCAAGAGCACTACATCAACCGAGAGCTCAGCTGGATCGGATTCAACAAACGCGTCCTTGCCCAGGCACTAGATACACGCACCGCACTGCTTGAACAAGCAAAATTCAATGCCATTTTTAGCAATAACCTCGACGAATTCTTCATGGTTCGCGTGGCCTCCCTCAAGTCGCAAGTGGAGGCTGGTATTACCAAAACCAGTGAAGACGGTCTAACCCCACTTCAACAACTTCTCACGATCAGAGATCACCTCATTCCCTTAATCGAGCAACAACAAAATCACTACCGCAAACACCTCAAAAAACAGCTACACGATCAAGGTGTTCACCTACTCGACTATCAGCAACTAAATAAACGACAACGCGTCTGGATCGACAACTATTTCCAGACAGCTATTTTCCCGGTGCTGACACCGCTGGCTGTAGATCAGGCCCATCCCTTCCCTTTTGTTAGCAATCTCAGTCTCAACGTCGCTGCTCTGATCCTTGATCAAGAGACAGGCCAGCAGCAATTCGCAAGAGTGAAGGTTCCTCAAAAAACAATGACTCGCTTCGTAGAGATACCTCCAGATCTAAGTGAGATAAAACCACTACCAATTCTTGCTGCAGTTCCACTGGAGCAAGTGGTGGCCTTCAATCTAAAACTACTCTTCCCAGGAATGAAAGTTGAAGAGCACTATTTCTTTCGTGTCACCCGCGATGCAGACCTTGAACTAAGAGACCTAGAAGCAGACGATCTTATGAGTGCCATTGAGCAGGGCCTTCACAAAAGGCGAATGGGAGGAGAAGTAGTGCGACTAGAGGTCACAAACGAAATGCCTCAAAGAGTAGTAGATATGTTGATTGAAGGTATGGCTGTTGAAGAGAACGATCTATATCGCATTAGTGGCCTATTAGGACTCGATGATCTTTTCGAGCTGATGCGTCTACCCCTACAACAACTTAAAGATGAACCCCACATTGGTCAGACGTGCAAAGTGCTCGCCCGCAGTCAACGCGGACTGCTGGAAGACGAATCAATAAAAGAAGAGGAATTCGAAAGTATTTTCTCTGTTATACGTCGCAAAGATGTTCTCCTACACCACCCTTACGACCTATTTGCTACCTCCGTAGAGGAGTTCATCAATCAGGCAGCAGACGATCCCCTAGTGATGGGAATCAAGATGACGCTCTATCGGACATCCAAAGATTCACCGATCATTGCAGCCCTGATCCGTGCAGCCGAAAACGGCAAGCAAGTGATGGCGCTAGTTGAACTCAAGGCCCGTTTTGATGAAGGCAACAATATTCAGTGGGCCAAGCATCTAGAACAATCAGGAGTGCACGTTGTTTATGGCGTTCTAGGGCTTAAAACCCACACCAAAACAGTGCTGGTAGTGCGTAAAGAGAAGGCAAGGCTACGCAGCTACGTACACATCGGTACAGGTAACTACAACTCAAAGACATCCCGGCTTTACACCGATATTGGCCTGCTATCTGCACGACCAGAACTCGGACAAGATCTAGTAGAGCTATTCAACTATCTCACTGGCTTCTCCAAGCAACAGAGCTTTCGTCGATTGCTGGTGGCACCAGTAACCCTACGCAAAGGGATGGAATCCCTGATCATCCGCGAAATAGAACACGCCCGCGCAGGCCGAAATGGACACATTCGCGCAAAGATGAATGCTCTGGTGGATCCAGCCATCATCGCCCTGCTCTACGAAGCTTCCCAGGTAGGAGTTCGCATCGAACTGATCATCCGCGGCATGTGTTGTCTCTACCCTGGGCGAAAAGGACTCAGCGAAAACATCAGCGTTATCAGCATCATCGGCCGTTTCCTAGAACACTCGCGTATCTTCTGGTTTGCTAATGACAAAACACCTGAGGTCTATATAGGCAGTGCTGACTGGATGCCACGCAACCTAGATAGACGCGTGGAAGCCATTTCTCCAATTGAAGAACCGGAACAAAAAGAACACCTAGAAAAGCTCTTGAATGTGTATCTGAACGACAACCGCGAAGCCTGGGATATGCAAAGTGATGGCAATTTTTTACAGCGCCAAGCCAAAAGTGAAGAGCGTTGTGCACAGCACCAACTAATAAACCTTTGGCGTCAGGGCATTCCTACAGAGTAAAAACTCCATAGCTCATGGAACGATGATGGCGACAAAGAACTCATCAATACGTAAATAGGTATAAACAGCTGCAAAAGCTGTAAAAGAGTGTTTTTACCTAGAGGCAGTAGATTGACTCATTGCTGCCATGGACTACCGAAAGACTTTTGATTCAGATCAGTTTCTAAGCTATTTGAGTGCTAAATTCCGCGCAAATCTAAATTAAGGAGGCCAGGGTGATGGGGATCCCTCTGGAATCTGCGAAGGCTGCTTCACGCGCACCTTCTTCAGAAGTTGAATTGCCGTCCACTGCTAAACAGCGGACAGAGAAAGCGAATCGAACCAACCGCACGAGGCAATCATCTCGTAGCCAACGTCAAAGTGGTCGCTTAGGGACTGATGCGATCGGCTTCTATCTAAGCAGCATTGGACGCATCCCATTGCTCACAGCCGCTGAGGAAATTGAACTAGCCCACCACGTGCAAGCCATGAAGGAATTGCTGGAAGTACCAGCAGAGGAGCACACTTCACGGCATCGGCATAAAATTCGCATGGGCAAACGCGCCCGTGACCGGATGATGGCTGCAAACCTCCGTCTCGTAGTTAGCGTTGCCAAAAAATATCAAAATCAAGGCCTGGAACTTCTCGACTTAGTGCAAGAAGGCGCCATTGGCCTCGAACGTGCTGTCGATAAGTTCGATCCAGCCATGGGTTACAAATTTTCCACCTACGCCTATTGGTGGATTCGTCAAGGGATGACCCGAGCAATCGACAACAGCGCTCGCACGATCCGTCTTCCCATTCATATCAGTGAAAAACTCTCCAAGATGCGACGCATCTCAAGAGAACTTTCCCATCGTTTCGGACGTCAACCCAATCGATTGGAACTGGCCCATGCAATGGGAATTGAACCCCATGATCTTGAAGATCTAATCGCTCAAAGCGCCCCCTGTGCATCACTCGATGCCCACGCCCGCGGCGAAGAAGATCGCAGCACCCTAGGGGAGCTAATCCCAGACCCCAATGGGGCCGAACCAATGGAAGGCCTGGATCGCAGCATCCAGAAGGAACACCTGGGGGGATGGTTATCTCAACTCAATGAACGTGAACAAAAGATCCTGCGGTTGCGCTTCGGTCTTGATGGTGAAGAGCCACTCACCCTTGCAGAAATTGGTCGGCAAATCAGCGTCTCACGAGAACGCGTACGACAGCTAGAAGCAAAAGCTATTCTCAAACTACGAATGATGACCAACCATCAACAAGCAGCCTGAGACAAGGCTTGGAATACATCAACTCTCTAGTCGTCATTGTCGGCTGGATAGCATTAGTGCTTTCAATTGCTGTAATTTGCAGGATCCGCTGGCCTAACCAGCAAGAGCTAAGTCGCAAAATCGTTCACATTGGCACTGGCCCGGTAATACCTTTGGCCTGGTGGCTCGGGATCCCAGCGGATTTGGCCATTCCGGTAGCGATCGTGATTACCTTGGTGGTCCTAATCAACCACCGTTGGCGCTTGCTACCAGCCGTTGAAGACGTAAATCGTCAAAGCTACGGCACAGTGGCCTATGGACTAGCGATCACCCTATTACTGGTTTTGTTCTGGCCAGAAAACGCAGCAGCGGTTTGTGCTGGAGTGCTTGTTATGGCTTTCGGCGATGGATTGGCAGGCCTTATCGGTCGCAAAGTGCGCTCTGCTAGCTGGATGATATGGGGTCAACGAAAATCAATTGCAGGCACGCTGACCATGGCTGTGATGGCGCTAATGCTACTGATCACTCTGAACCTGATAGTTGATGCTCCTTACTATCCACTACGTATTTTAGCCGTTACTGGTCTTGCTGTCGGGCTAGAGCAGCTAAGTTGCTGGGGTATCGACAACCTCACTGTGCCAATAGGAGTTGCATTCACCTGGTCATGGATGATTGCTGCCTAAATACACCTCAAGCTATTGATTTAAGTGCCACGGACGCTACTGACTGCAGCAGCCAAATCCTCCAAAAGAGTTGAGGTTGTCTTCATGTCGATACAAGCATCAGTAATGCTTTGACCATAAACAAGAGTTGAAAGATCTTCAGGTAACTTCTGATTACCCTCAACAAGATGACTTTCCAACATCACTCCCATGATGTGGGTTGATCCTTGACGCACTTGATTAGCAACAGCATGCAAAACCTCTGACTGTCGTCGGAAATCCTTACTGGAATTTGCATGACTGCAATCCACCATCAACCGATCGACCAAACCATCCTTAACCAGTTGTTTTGCTACCTCTTGCACAGCTTCAGGCTGATAATTGGTACCGCAATTGCCTCCACGTAACACGAGATGGCCATCAGGATTACCAGTAGTCCTAACAATCGAAGCCTGACCCTCTCGATTGATGCCTAGAAAATGATGTGGTCTGGAAGCTGAATGCATCGCATGGATAGCAATCGTGGCGCTGCCATCGGTTCCGTTTTTATAACCGACTGGCATCGACAAGCCAGACGCCATCTCACGATGGGTCTGACTCTCAGTAGTTCTCGCTCCTATCGCCGTCCAACTAATCAAATCGGCAATGTACTGAGGAACCACAGGATCCAATAATTCAGTGGCAGTCGGCATGCCCTCACGGGCTAGATCCAACAACAACGAGCGAGCACGCCGCAAACCAGTGTTGATGTCATATGAACCATCGAGATGAGGGTCATTAATCAAACCCTTCCAGCCAACGGTGGTACGAGGCTTTTCGAAATAAACCCTCATCACTACTTCCAATTGGGCAGCAAATCGTTGACGCAACGGCTCCAACTGACGGGCATAGTCCCTTGCAGAGGCAACATCATGAACTGAACAGGGACCTAAAATCACCAGCAATCGAGGGTCCTCACCACGCAGGATTGCCTGAATGCGTCTGCGAGTAGCGGCAACAGTCTCAAGCGCCGCTGGCTCAAGTGGCAGTTCCTGATGAAGCAAGAGGGGCGACACCAAAGGCCTGGTATCCACCACATGCAAGTCGGAAGTGATGGTCATCTCGCCAGAATTCATCACGACCCAGGCTAAAGAATCAACAAGATGACAGCATCGGGTGCTGACATTTCAATATCGATCTCCTTCAAAGCAAGATCGGCCACAAAGAACAATAGAGAGAACATCACCGCTGCCGAGGAATCACCCGCATGCTGAGTGCATATCGCCAGCTCGCCGCCGAACGAGAGACACAGAACATCCCACCCCTTCCCCTGACTGCCGAGCAAAGCCAAGCCCTCACCTTGCTATTGCAGAACCCACCAGCAGGAGAAGGCCCTGAGCTGCTGCACCTGCTCAGTGAGCGCATCCCGCCAGGAGTGGATGAAGCCGCCTACGTGAAAGCAACCTGGCTTAGCTCTGTGGCCCAAGGAACCACCAATAGCCCACTAATTACACCGCTAAAAGCCACACAATTACTGGGCACCATGGTGGGCGGGTACAACGTTGCTGCTCTAATTGAGCTGCTTCAAAACAGTAACGAGGCTCTAGCTGACTGCGCCGCCTCAGGCCTAAGTCGCACCCTGCTCGTCTACGACGCTGTACATGACGTCATCGAGCTAGCGGAAAGCAATCGCTTCGCTAAGCAAGTAATAAGCAACTGGTCTACTGCCGAATGGTTTACCTCAAAAGCCACCCTGGCCAAAGAGATCACCGTCACGGTATTCAAAGTGGAAGGTGAAACCAATACCGATGACCTATCACCCGCCACCCACGCCACCACCAGACCGGACATCCCTCTGCATGCTCTGGCCATGCTGGAGACACGCGATCCAAATGGCCTGGCCACGATCGCCAGGCTAAAGCTCAAAGGCCATCCTGTCGCCTACGTGGGCGACGTGGTGGGGACTGGCAGCTCACGCAAATCGGCGATCAATTCAGTGCTATGGCACACAGGAGCGGATATCCCCTACGTGCCAAACAAAAGGGCCGGGGGCGTAATCCTTGGCAGCAAGATCGCCCCCATCTTCTTCAACACGGCGGAAGACTCCGGCGCCCTACCAATCGAATGTGATGTAAGTGGTCTACAAACTGGTGATGTAATCACCATTCGTCCTCATGCCGGCACCATCGAACGGGGCCCCGGAGAGGCTAACGCTGGCGAAATAGTGGCTCACTTCACGCTCAAGCCAATCACCATCAGCGACGAAGTACGCGCTGGTGGCCGTATCCCCCTGATGATCGGTCGAGCCCTTACCGACAAGGTGAGGTCAAAGCTGGGACTATCAGCATCGGATCTATTCATCCGCCCAAGCAAATCGAACGACACTGGCAAGGGCTATAGCCAAGCCCAAAAAATTGTTGGACATGCCTGTGGTCTAGAGGGAGTACGACCTGGGAGCAATTGCGAGCCAATCATGACCACTGTGGGCAGCCAAGACACAACTGGGCCGATGACCCGCGACGAGATGAAAGAACTGGCCTGCCTGGGATTCTCGGCTGACCTAGTGATGCAAAGCTTCTGTCACACCGCTGCCTACCCGAAGCCTGTAGATCTACTGACCCAGAAAGAACTGCCAGATTTCTTCTCCGAGCGTGGTGGTGTGGCGCTTCGTCCAGGCGATGGGATCATCCACAGCTGGCTAAACCGAATGCTTTTGCCAGACACGGTTGGAACTGGTGGCGATAGCCACACCCGTTTTCCCCTAGGGATCTCCTTCCCCGGTGGCTCCGGAGTAGTGGCCTTTGCTGCCGCCATTGGCGCGATGCCCCTCGATATGCCGGAATCCGTACTAGTGCGTTTCAATGGCTCACTACAGCCCGGCATAACACTCCGCGATGTAGTGAATGCAATCCCCTGGGTGGCGATTCAAAGGGGTCTTCTCACCGTAGAGAAGTCCAACAAGATCAATGTCTTCAACGGCAGGATCATGGAAATCGAAGGATTGCCTGACCTGAAACTAGAACAAGCATTTGAACTAACTGACGCCAGTGCTGAACGCTCCTGTGCTGGCTGCACAATCAAACTCTCAACAGCAACCGTTGAAGAATTCCTAAACAGCAATGTGGCTTTGCTGAAAAACATGATTGCGCGCGGTTATCAAGATGCCAGAACCCTGGCAAGGCGAATTCAATCGATGGAGGAATGGTTAGCCAAGCCCGAATTGCTCGAAGCCGATGCAGATGCTGACTATGCCGAAATCATCGATATCAACCTCAACGAAATCAACGAGCCCGTGCTGGCTTGTCCCAACGATCCAGACAACGTCAAGTTACTCAGCGAAGTAGCGGGCAATCCAGTGCAAGAAGTTTTTATCGGCTCATGCATGACCAACATTGGCCACTACCGCGCTGCTGCCAAGGTGCTCGAAGGTGCAGGCGTCAACAAAGCCCGCCTCTGGGTTTGCCCACCCACTCGCATGGATGAAGACATGCTCAAACAAGAGGGGTACTACAAAACCTTTGAAGCAGCAGGAAGCCGCATGGAGATGCCTGGATGTTCACTATGTATGGGTAACCAGGCCCGAGTTGAAGACAACACAACCGTCTTCTCCACGAGCACGCGCAACTTCAATAATCGACTTGGTAAAGGAGCTCAGGTCTATCTAGGCAGCGCTGAACTTGCAGCCGTCTGCGCCTCGTTAGGGCGCATTCCTACTCCTGAGGAATACAAACAAATTGCCGGCAAAAAAATTGCTCCCCATTCTGATCACCTATATCGCTATCTAAATTTCGACAAAATCAATGGCTTTACAGATCAAGGGCGAGTGGTGAGCAACAGCGAAGAAGCAAAAATTCTTTCTGGATTGTGATCCACCCATGGCCGTGCTGAATGAACTAGCAACACAAAGCTATCTGCTGAATTCCAGTCGCAGCATCCGCAAGCTCTTGGAGCAGCGCTGGTTTGTAGTCGTGCTGGCTCTGATGCTGACAGGGCTAGGCGCGGCCCTGACAGGAGTTCTATTCAAGGCTGGCGTTAACGCTCTAGGTAGCTGGCGATTAAAGCTACTTTCAGAACTACCTGCCTGGGCCGTTCTCCCTGCACTTGGAGCAACAGGAGGACTGATCTCTGGACTGCTTGTTGCAAAGCTGGCACCTGCCGCTCGCGGCTCTGGTGTCAGCCACATCATGGCGTTCTTGCAACATCGGGCCGTACCTATGGGCCTACAGGTTGGTCTGGTCAAGCTGATCGCCGGGATCGTGGCCATTGGCAGCGGCTTTCCACTTGGACCAGAAGGACCGTCGGTGCAGATGGGAGGCTCTGTGGCTTGGCAATTCGCTCGCTGGCTAAAGGCTCCTGTGTCCTTTCGCCGAGTCATTGTCGCTGCTGGTGGTGGTGCAGGCCTTGCTGCTGTTTTCAGTGCACCAATCGGCGGATTCATTTACGTCATCGAGGAACTACTGCATTCCGCTCGACCAGTAGTGCTGCTGCTGGTAGTTGTAACCACCTTCTGGGCTGATGCTTGGGCCGATGTATTTGGGTTTATGGGACTAAGCCCCACTGCGGGCGGCCTGGACAGAAGCGTGGGCTTCCAATTAGCGAAGAAATTCGACCCCGATGTGCTCTTTCTATCCATAGACATTGGCTACCTAATAGCACTTGGCTTGGTTGCTGGTGTATTGGCCGAGTTCTACTGCCGCTACGTACTGGCTATGCAACGCAAAGGCAACGCCTGGTTCGGCGACCGGCTCGTCCTACGAATGGTTATCAGTGGTGCAGTACTAGGAGGGGTATACGCGTGCCTTCCTGACGGATTTAGTAATACTGCTGAGCTGCAGCATCTGATCGGGGGGGGGGAAGTAGGCATAAGCAAAGCCCTGGCTATCTTCGTCGTACTCTTCTTCAGTACAGGGCTTGCAGCAGCCTCTGGAGCTCCCGGTGGACTATTTGCTCCCATGCTGACCCTAGGCGGTGCAATCGGTCTGGCTTGTGGTGACTGGGTGGAAGTACTAACCGGCCACGTTCCAAGCACCTATGTATTTGCCGGCATGGGTGCCTTCGTCGCCAGCTGCTCGCGCACGCCGATAACAGCAATGTTTCTGGCCTTCGCGCTAACCAAAGACTTACTAATCCTCAAGCCAATTCTAATAGCAAGCCTCGCCAGCTTTCTGATCGCACGTCTAATGAATCAACGCTCAATTTACGAGCGCCAAATGAATCTTGAAATCCAAGAAGAAGGCAAAAAGCAATGATCAATCTAATCTAAAAGATAATAACTTACAATTGCCCACATTAGCCTAACTCACAACATAAAACGAAAACCAAGCAAGCTAAGCTCAAGCAATATTATCTGCTGATTGATATTACCAAAAAAGGAAAAGCCTATCTACTTACAACCTTTATCTTGCTAAAATTAGCAACAACCTTAAATGACTGCAAAAGTTACGCCAAAAAGCCAAGGAATGCATAGGAACAAGAAAACAAACAAGCGTGAGATCAACCAAGCAATTATAATGAATTTCAAATAAATTATTTAATTACTGAAATCTATTGAGTGACTAAACAACTTCTACCAATCGCCCCTGCAAAATGAACTGATGTTGTCAAGGTTCCCCTCCTGAAAAAGGAAACCCTCCTGTTCACTCCGGCCATTGCCGCACCCGGCGCTCTACGGGCGATGCTGGCCTTCCCCAGCACCTACAGCGTAGGGATTACCAGCCTGGGATATCAGGTGGTCTGGACCACATTGGCCACACGTCAAGATGTCGATGTAAGACGCCTGTTCACCGATCAAGGAGATCCCCCTCATCGCAAATGCGACTTATTCGGTCTCTCCCTGAGCTGGGAGCTTGATGGGCCTGTATTGCTGGATCTACTTGAACAGCAACGTATACCGCTATGGAGCCATCAACGAGGAGAAGATGACCCGATCGTGTTTGGTGGTGGCCCGGTTCTCACCGCCAATCCCGAGCCTTTAGCTCCTTTCTTCGATGTTGTTCTGCTGGGCGATGGCGAAGATTTATTGCCAACCTTCATCAATAATCTCCAACAAGTACGACAACTTGCGCGCGTTGATCGCCTACGCGCTCTAGCAAAAATTCCAGGCATCTATGTGCCAAGTTTTTTTGCACCCCGCTACGACGAAAATGGCACCCTTCTATCAGTAGAGCCGACCGAAGCCGGTATTCCCAACGCAGTAAGCAAACAAACCTGGCGCGGCACCAGCCTTAGTCATTCCACAGTGATCACGCCAGATGCAGCCTGGCCAGATATCCATATGGTTGAAGTAGCGCGTAGCTGCCCAGAACTTTGCCGATTCTGCATGGCGAGTTACCTCACCCTGCCGTTCCGAAGTCCATCCCTTGAAGATGGATTGATCCCTGCTGTGGAGAAAGGCCTATCAGTCACACGGCGACTCGGGTTGCTGGGTGCATCAGTCACTCAACATCCCCAATTCTCAGAGTTGCTGCACTGGCTCAATCAAGATTGCTTCAATGACATTCGCCTCAGTGTTAGCTCTGTGCGTACCGCAACGGTGAACCCAGAACTTACTAATATTCTCAGCCGTCGCGGTAGTAAATCACTCACGATCGCTATCGAAAGTGGCAGTGAGCGCATACGAACAATGGTCAACAAAAAGCTGATTCAAGAAGAGATTTTTGCAGCTGCTAAATATGCACGAGAAGGCGGGCTTAGCGGACTAAAGCTTTACAGCATGGTCGGACTACCAACAGAAGAAGACATTGACGTTGATGCGACAGCTGAACTGCTATTAGCCCTAAAAAAAACAAACCCAGGCCTACGCCTCACCCTAGGAGTCAGCACGTTTGTACCGAAAGCTCACACCCCCTTCCAATGGCAGGGGGTGCGTGCAGAAGCAGAAAAACGACTCAAACGACTGGGGAAGCAATTGAAGCCAAACGGCATTGCGTTCCGACCTGAAAGTTTTGGATGGAGCGTGATTCAAGCTCTGCTATCACGTAGCGATCGGCGCTTGGCCCCAGTGATTGAATCAGTTCGAGGATCCCACGACAAACTGGGCGGCTGGAAAAAGGCCTACCGAGCAGCCAGAGAAAAAAGCCTCTGGGCAACAAACGAAAACGCCTTGCCCCTACCTTTGCCACCAGAATGGGAAGAAGTCGTGCATGCGGTATGGGAACCATCACGCGTTATGCCCTGGACACATTTAAGAGGACCTCTTAGCCAGGAGAAGCTGATCGAGCATCAAGATCAAGCATTGACTCAGAGCTTGGCAAGACCTGCAAAGGAAAGATGACACAACGCAATCCGGCCAACAAAATCCAGCCAAAAATGTTGAGACGGCTATCAAAAAAAGGCAGGTCGGTGGCATGCATCACTACCAATATCAAGCTTGCTGCCCACCAAGCACGATCAAAAACAGTGCTTCTGATCATCCCAAGTTTTTGCACTCCGCCGTTAAGAACACCTCGCCTCAAAGCCGTAATGAGTAAAGCCAAAACAGTTCCCACCACCAGCAAAGCTACGGGCAAGCCATGGCTCACCGCCAGCTCTAGAGGAAGATTATGAGCGTGGCCATGCCAGCGACCAGTGCGCAGGGGATAAAGCACTGAAAAAGCAGCAGCACCCCAGCCCAGCCAAGGCCGTTGAGCAATCAATTGAAGAGCCACATCCCACTGACTCAGTCGGGTTGACATCAAGTTCCGTTCCTGGCTATAGCGCATGTCATTAAGACGAGCCCAAATATCCTCAGGTACCAACGTTCGGGCCCACTGCTGCAAACCTGAAGGAGTCCATGGCAACACTGCAAATATCACTGGCAATAGAGCCAATGCCATCAATGGCAACAACCAAAACCACCTAGCAGGCCCTAAAACCAAGGGAATCGCCAATATCAGTCCACCCCAGGCATTGCGGGAATCAGTAAGCACCAAGGCAGCCACAACAGCAATCGCTACGCCTAAAGCCATACTGCGACGTAATCGATTAAGAGCTGGCTGAAGCAAAGCTGCCAAACAAAATGGCCAAACCAACGCCAACCAGGCTCCAGCAATATTTGCGTAATCAAATAGACCAGATAAACGGCCTTGGGGCTCACCTCCAGGCGCCACAAACCAAACGATTAATCCACCTAAAACTTGCCATGGTCCCTGCCATCCCCACCAGAGCTGCCCAAAACCAGTGATTACAACCGGGACAGTGCCAGCAACAAGCCAAAGAGCACATCGTCTGCGGGCTTGATCAGTGACCAAATAAGGCTGAAAGCCCCAGAATGCCCAAAAGAAAGGCAACCAATTGCCCAGGCCGACCCAAGGACGTGCTTCCGAATACGCTTGCACGCAGCCAAACAGCATCAACAGAGCTGCAATCAGTAAGGGCCAATTCCAAGGATCACGCCAAAAAGGGCGCTCTCGCTGACAACTACCAAGCACTAGTGCCGTAAGTAGCAACAAACCTGCCAACAACGCACTTGATGGCAACAAAAACAGCCCCCACTGGAAAACAACCCAGCCAAGGGAGCTCGCAGCAGCAGGGCGATATCTAGACATCCAAGCCACAGCCATCAAGCAAAAACAGCTGTCCGGCCGCGATAGACCATCACCTGACGACAAAGATGCAATCTCAGGGCCCGTGCCAAAGCTAGACGTTCAGTATCACGTCCTTTGCGAATCAGATCATCCACCTCATCTCGATGACTTACATGAGCAATGGTCTGCTCAATAATCGGGCCGTCATCAAGATCCTCAGTGACGTAATGGGCGGTTGCCCCAATCAACTTCACTCCACGATCCCAAGCTCTGTGATAAGGCTGTGCCCCTTTAAAAGCAGGCAAGAAGGAATGGTGGATATTGATCAAAGTAGGAAAACGCCGAAGAAAAGCACCGCTGAGCACCTGCATGTACTTAGCCAGCACCCCCAACTCAATGCGATGCTCAGCCAACAACTCCAGCATGATGTTTTCCGCCTCAGGCTTGCTAGCAGAGTTCATAGGTACGCATTCAAAACACACACCAAACTCCCTACATAAAGGAGCCAAATCAGAATGGTTTGCAATCACTAAAGGCACCTGCATCGGCAACTCACCGCTACGAGTACGCCAAAGCAAATCCAGCAAGCAGTGGCTCTGCTTGCTGGCAAAAATGGCAACCCGAGGAATCTCATCGGAAAAATGCAATTGCGCCTGCCCCCCAAGACGCTCGGCCAGAGCTATGACCGCAGGAGCAATCGCCTCTCGAGGCAATCCAAAGCCCTCCAAGCCCCATTCAATTCTGCTCAGAAACAGACCAGCACCAATATCCGTATGGTGATCCGCATGGCGAATATTGCCTCCATTGGCAGCCACCCATCCAGCCAACTCACTCACCAAAGCAGCACGATCTGGACAAATGAGCTGCAAGATCACCGTGGGGAAGCTCACGCAACCTGAATGCAAAAGACTCATTCTTTCCTGACGAACATCAACACAAAGAAAACCTCAAAGTGAAATCTATAGCTCGTCAGTGGCCAAAATGAATTCTCACACCGTTGCTGTCATTGGAGCCGGTGCTGTTGGCGCTAGCACAGCATGGCATTTAGCCAAGCATGGCCACCATGTGATCCTGATCGATCCAAAACTAAATGAACCAATCAAGCGATCAGGAACCCTACCTGGGACTACAGCTTCACTTGGGGTACTCATGGGACATGTTTTCAGGCGCACAAGTGGGCGCGGCTGGCGACTCCGGCAACGCAGCATGGCCCTCTGGCCAAGTTGGATTGAAGAACTAAACAACCAAGAGAATCCCCTCCAGCTAAATACCCCTCTAATTCAATTAGCGAGTTGCGCAGCAGAAGCCACTCAAATGGAGCAGCTCGCAAAACAACGAAAACATCTTGGCCTAGAGCTGATCTCACAAAACTCGAATCCCTGCTTAGGGCGCTCATGGCCGCATACTCAACATGGAGGGCTGCTCTCTCATCAAGACGGTTATGTAGAACCGATCTCCCTACAGAAATGCCTGCGTGCGGCCCTGCAAAAACAGGACGTGGAACAAATCAAAGAGCCAGTGGTCTACATAGAACGTAGTTCTGCAATAGGAGGAGCACGTTGGCTCCTTCACCTTGCAGGAGGTACAAATCTGAGTCACGACGCCATAGTGATCTGTGCAGCACTTGGCAGCGAAGCCCTGATTGAACCTCTAGGCCATAGTCGTCCGATGACCCCTGTGCTTGGTCAAGTAATTGATCTAGAGCTGATCTCAGATCAAAACAATTGGTCCGGCTGGCCAGCAGTGCTCGTAAGCCATGGCATCAACATGATCCCTCACGGCACTAATCAACTCTGGATAGGCGCCACTCTCGAACCAGGAGATCAACCAAGTAAGTGCTGCCTAAAGGCCATGCAAAATCTCGAGGGAGATGCCCCAGATTGGTTGCACAAAGCAAAGGTAATAAAGCAATGGCATGGATTACGTGGCCGACCGATCGAACGTCCAGCACCTCTTTTAGAACAACTTGAGCCAGGGTTAATCCTGGCCACTGGCCATTACCGAAATGGAGTGCTATTAGCCCCAGCAAGCGCCGAATGGGTAAAACAGCAACTGAATTGCGTAACCACCAGCTGAATTCACCATTGATTCGTTTCAACAACCTGCCAATGATCTAAAGGAACGCTCTGGAACTCCACGTTCTGATTAGATCAAAATAGATACGTTATACCTGCTAATAATCACTGATTAACCGCGAACTCTTAAAACACCAGTCCCGATCTACATACGCAGAGCGCTTACTGAATTTTTACAATAAACTCAGTGATTAAGAATCCTGCATAAGCAGAAGCTAAAACTTGATGCTGCCAAACAGGCAAAGCAACAATCAATTCAGCGTTATATCTTCGCCCCTATGTCTGGCATAAAAGTGTAATAACAGGCCAACTGGAACAATAGTAAGAAACAGCGCAAAAAAAGTTCCCATAAAAAATTCAAGGTGGCAAGCTTAAAGTCTTAACACACCTTTGGGCTTGTACAGCAATTAAGCGCCAACAAGTCGGGAAAATTTATCTTTGAAAATTTCGAACTGATGATGCTGCAACGAAAATTGCTAATTACATTGCTCACTTCGATTCAGTGAATTCGGCATCGATTACGTCATCACCGTTACTTGAGCTCCCTGCCGCATCAGTTCCATCCGCCCCAGGATCAGCACCTGGTGCAGCGCCAGCGGCACCCGCCTGCTGATAAACAGAAGCACCCAAGGTGTAAAGCTCTTGCTGCAGTTCCTCTAATAAAGACTTCATCGCATCAAAGTCATCTTTATCAATAGCGTCCTTAAGCTTGCCACGCTTATCTTCTACCTTCGCCTTTGAATCGGCATCAACCTTGTCACCCAACTCCCCAAGCTGTTTCTCTGTCTGATAAACAAGCGTCTCAGCCTGATTCTTAATATCAATACGCTCACGCTTTTCTTTATCAGCTGTGGCATTGGACTCAGCATCTTTCACCATCTTCTCCACCTCATTTTCAGAAAGTGTTGAAGCACCAGTGATCGAAATACTTTGCTCCTTACCACTGCCCTTGTCCTTAGCGTTGACACTAAGGATGCCGTTGGCATCAATATCAAAAGTCACCTCAATCTGCGGAACACCACGCGGAGCAGGCGGAATGCCATCAAGACGGAATGTTCCCAAACTCTTGTTATCAGATGCCATCTCACGCTCGCCCTGAAGCACGTGAATCTCCACATTGGTCTGACCATCAACGGCCGTGGAATACGTCTCAGACTTCTTCGTTGGAACAGTGGTGTTGCGTGGAATCATCTTGGTCATTACGCCACCAAGAGTCTCCACACCCAAAGAGAGAGGGGTGACATCAAGCAGCAAGATGTCCTTAACCTCACCGGCTAACACTCCTCCCTGAATGGCAGCACCTACAGCAACAACCTCATCTGGATTCACTGTCTGATTGGGATCTTTCCCAGTAACCCTCTTCACCAATTCCTGCACTGCAGGCATACGTGTGGAGCCACCCACCATCACGATTTCATCTAGTTCACCAGAAGAGAGCTTGGCGTCCTTAAGTGCCTGCTCCACTGGTATACGACAGCGATCAATCAAACTTGAGGCCAATTCCTCAAATTTGGCGCGCGTGAGAGTGAGATCTACGTGCTTAGGTCCCTCAGGAGTAGCCGTAATAAATGGCAGATTAATCTCGCTTTGCGTAGCGCTAGAAAGCTCGATCTTGGCCTTCTCTGCTGCCTCGGTAAGACGCTGGAGAGCCTGCTTATCTTGGCGTAGATCAATACCTTCATTGGACTTGAAGGTTTCAGCCAAATGATCAACGATCACCTTGTCGAAATCATCTCCGCCAAGATGAGTGTCACCAGAGGTAGAGAGCACCTCAAAAACACCATCTCCTACCTCGAGCACAGAAACATCGAAGGTTCCACCACCGAGATCAAATACCAAAATCCGCTCATTACTCTTCTTATCGAGGCCATAAGCCAACGCCGCAGCGGTGGGCTCGTTAATGATGCGCAGCACCTCAAGGCCAGCAATCTTGCCAGCGTCTTTAGTGGCCTGTCGCTGTGAGTCATTGAAATATGCAGGTACCGTGATAACGGCCTGGGTTACGTTCTCGCCGAGATACTTACCAGCGTCCTCAGCCAACTTGCGCAACACCTGAGCACTAACTTCCTCAGGGGAAAACTGCTTATCTAGAACCGGACATTTCAACCTCACATTGGAGCCAGATTTCTCAACCTCATAGCTAACTTCCTTTGATTCTTCGTTCACCTCATCAACCCGACGGCCAACAAAGCGCTTAGCTGAATAAAAGGTGTTGTCAGTATTCATCACCGCCTGACGCTTGGCGATCTGACCAACCAACTGATCCTGATTTTTGGTATAGGCAACCACAGAAGGCGTTGTTCTAAACCCTTCGGCGTTAGCAATCACTACGGGCTTGCCACCCTCCATCACGGCGACACAACTGTTCGTGGTTCCAAGGTCAATGCCAACAACCTTTCCCATTCGTGCCGACCTCCTAAAGATGTCTGTCTTAAACAGCTGCATCCTCGGCAGTGAGGCCACTTAGAGGCGAGGTGTGGTTCCCGAACAGCTCACCCGGCAGGCTGGGCTCAGAACCGATAAAACAATGGGAATGATTAGCGGCACAACATGCCTAGTTGGACTACTAGGCCAACCAGTACGCCATTCCCTCTCACCAGTGATGCAAAACGCGGCTCTAGCCGCCATGGATCTCGATTGGTGCTACATGGCCCTGCCATGCGAAACCAACGAACTCATAACTGTGCTGAGTGCTCTGCGTTCTATGAACTGCCTTGGACTCAACATCACCATTCCCCACAAACAAGATGTAGCTAAGGCCTGTAGAGAACTCAGCCCCCTGGCAACGCGACTTGGAGCAGTAAACACTCTGCTGCCTCATGCCGATGGCGGCTGGGCAGGTACCAATACTGATGTTGCTGGCTTTATTGCACCCCTTCAAGCATGCAATCGCGAATGGCATGAGCGTTCTGCAATCGTGCTCGGCTGCGGTGGCAGCGCCAGAGCCGTAGTAGCTGGTCTACAAGATCTAAAACTGGCTCAAATCATGGTGGTAGGCCGCAGACCTGATGCACTAAAGAGATTTCTCGATGATTTAAATCCCACCCCTTCCACTTCAAAAGTGCAGCTGCAAGGAATTCTTCAACAGGACTCTGCTCTCGTCGAACAGCTACTGAAAGCAGATCTAGTGATCAATACAACTCCCGTGGGGATGGCTTCAATCCATTCTGAAAACTCAGAGCCAATAGAGCTAATGCCCCTAGGACAAGAGATATGGCAAAACCTCAGACCAAGCACAACCCTCTATGACCTGATTTACACACCAAGACCAACCGCTTGGCTGAGCTGGGGAGCACAACAGGGCTGCCACTGCATAGATGGACTCGAAATGCTTATACAACAAGGTGCCGCATCTCTAAGGCTGTGGAGTGGCAAAAACGATGTGCCAATCGAGAAAATGAGAAAAGCTGCTCTGAGCCATCTCGCGACTTAGCGTCTACGCAAAGATCTGGCCTTCATGCTCATACCCATCTGGCAAAGATTGTTGGGAGTACTGATTTACATGCTCCCCTGGAGCGACGCCATTCCCTTTGGGAAAAATCTTTTAGCTCAAGTACCGGAAGTCTTATTAAGCGCACTCTTACTGCCAGCAATGCCAATCTGGATTGTGCAAAGTGCTATCCCTTGGGGAGGGCTAGGCAGCCTGGTGCTGTTCCTTGTGCTGTTCCTTGCCGTAGTCCGCAATCCAAACGTTCCCTACTTTCTGCGCTTCAACACACTGCAAGCGTTGCTATTAAGCATCATCTTGAGCCTGTTGGGCTTGGTGTTCTTCGAAATCCTTCAAAAACCGCTAGAAGGAACACTCATCTTCAACACTCTTGCCACCACTGTGTTGGTAGCGGTTTTCGCGATTGTGATCTTCGCCTTAATCGAATGCCTTAGAGGTCGTGAACCAGACCTACCAGGTATTAGCCAAGCTGTACGCATGCAGCTCTACTAAGACACCGACCTCAAAGGGATAAGGTGGAGGATCCGTCGCTCACTGCTGTGAGCCTTTAGTCCCTGTCGGAACGCCTCATGAGTCAGCAGCCTTACTACGAAACCATGTACATCCTCCGCCCGGACATCCCGGAAGAGGAAGTTGAAACCCATGTCAGCAAGTACCGCGAGATGATTACTGAAGCTGGTGCTGAAGTACTAGACAATCAGATGCGCGGCAAGCGCAGGCTGGCTTATCCAATCGCAAAGCACAAAGAAGGGATCTACGTACAGCTCAGCCACAATGGAAATGGCCAACAAGTAGCCGTACTAGAGAAAGCCATGCGTCTCAGCGAAGACGTGATTCGCTACTTAACTGTTAAGCAAGATGGTCCCCTACCCGCTCCCAGAGTCGCGCCAAGTAGTGAACCTGAGCCTGCGGCTGCGGCTGCGGCTGCGGCTACAGAGCCACAAGAAGCAACGGTAGAAACCTGATCGAGACCATTGTTGCAAAAGCTGCCGGGCGTTAGCGTCCGGCCATGCTTAATGTCGAACAGGATCATCAGACTCCCCTTCCAGTTTGGAACAATCAGGAGTCTCAAAAAGAGAACAAAATCTCCACACGTGATGCCCTCCAACAATGGAGACAAGCAACAGGCAAATTACTGATGGGTAAAGCTGAAATCAGAGCAAACCTCAAAGAAAACCCTAATAGCGAATTAGATCAGCTAAAGCAGCAGATCAAAGATCTTGAATGCCAAGTAGAGGAATACGAAACACTCCTAAAAGAACTTCCAGATCTGTTTGAACGAAAGTTTCAACAACGACTTCTGCCTCTACTAGAGCGATATCGCCTCCTAACTCATGCCCAAAACAATGATCTCCAAACCGATCCAATCATGCTGGATAATCATCGCTTACTGAAAGTGCCTTCTATGCTGCGCACAAGGTGGCTAGGCAGAAGCAACGAATCTCAGCGAAGCGCCTAAGCAACAATCAAGAACTCAATCTCGTCTTGCGGCAGCCCAAAGGCGACTTGGCAGTCCCCAGATATAGATAAACCCTTCAGCAGCACTATGGTCAAAATTATCCTTACTTCCATAAGTAGCCATATCAGGAAGATAAAGGCTGTTGGTACTAGAACTACGACCAATCATCGTGGCATTGCCCTTATGTAAACGGATCCGCACCAAACCATTCACATGACTCTGAGTGCGATCCATAAATCCATCGAGCGCATCCTTCAAAGGCGTAAACCAAAGACCCTGATAAACCAAATCAGCCCACTGCATCTCCAACTGCCGCTTACTGCGTAAGACATCCGCCGCAAGCGTCAAGCTCTCCAATTCCTGATGGGCACGGATCAATAAAAGTAGTCCTGGGGTTTCATAAATCTCCCGACTTTTGATACCCACCACCCGATTCTCAATAATGTCAAGCCGACCAAAACCATGCTCTCCAGCAAGGCGATTAGCTTCCTTAATCAAATCAACCGGATCGAGTCGAACCCCATCAATAGCGACTGGATTACCAGCATCAAAAGCAATCTCGATCTCCTGAGCCTGAGCTGGAGAAGCATCAACAGAAGCGGTCATAGCAAAGACTTCCTCAGGCGGCGCCACCATCGGATCTTCAAGAGGGCCCGCTTCAATACTGCGTCCTAACAAATTCAAATCAATCGAATAAGGCGATTTCTTGCTCACCGGAGCAGGAATGCCAAAACGCTCGCCATAGTCGATCGCCTCCTCCCTGCTCATTCTCCATTCGCGAGCAGGCGAGAGCACCTTTAGATGCGGAGCAAGTGATGCAATCGCCACATCAAAACGGACCTGATCATTGCCTTTACCGGTACAACCATGGGCCACCGCATCGGCCCCTACCTCCCTAGCAACTTCTACCAAGCTGCGAGCAATCAGAGGACGAGCAAGGGCTGTGGAAAGTGGATAGCGACCTTCATAGAGAGCATTAGCCCGAATCGCTGGCAAAGCAAACTCTTCAACAAAAGGCTCGATCAAATCTCCAACTAAAGACTGACTAGCACCAGCATCAAGAGCCTTTAGACGGATCGGTTCAAGCTCATCACCCTGACCCAAATCAGCCGCGAAGGCGATCACCTCGTCTACCCCCCATTCATGCTTGAGATATGGGATGCAAACGCTGGTGTCGACACCACCGGAATAAGCCAGCACAACCTTCTTCGCACGCCCCATCAACTGGACTCCGAATCACAGTGCAAAGATTCTCCCTTCCCGCTAACCAAAGGCAAAGGGTTAGGTTTCGTAAATCCCACCCGGATTATCCAGATTCCAAGACCAACTGCAGGCGCAAATAGCAAAAACACCACCAAAAGTGGCCGAATCGCAAAAGGCTCGGGATGCTGCAAACCCCAAAACCGCAAACCAAGGCTAAGGACTAAAGCCAAACCCCAGGCAACAGCAACCAGTATCAGCTTGGAGGAAAAGAACAAATGAGAAATGGAAGTCAATGAACTATGTTGGCTGATTGGTCTGTGTCCTCACAAATGAGCGCCCTCAAAGAAATAAACCTGAGCGCACTCGATGGCATCAATCCAGCCCTTACTCGCTATAGAAGAACTGATCCTGCGCCAGTTTTGCCACTGCGTGAAGAACCAGATCTATTGAGCTGGCTCGAAGCAAGTGGCAGGGTAGTAGCCGATGAGGAATCCACCTCTCCAGAGGTCAGCACCGTAGAGGAAGAAGAACTATCAGCCTTGATGGGAGAAAAAGAGGACTACAAAGCCGACGACGAACAAACAGAAGAAAACTGGGAAGAGTAAGCAGCTCTGTCAGCCAAACAAGTCTGCTCAGTTCGCTACGCACCGCCTCTCAAGCCTTGTCGTGAGCAATTCTCAAAATCCCTTTGATGGTATGAACACCAAAAGGTGGTGGGATAACGCAACAACTTCCGCAACCTTGCTCGGAATCGTTGTCTTTGCAACAAGCTTTGCCTCAGACCACTTAATCGCCAATAGTCTGCTCAGCCTGCCATTGATGGTTTCAACGCTGATTTCAGTGGTCGTTACCAGCTGGGGTATACCAAGGCTTAAGGCCCTAAAAATGGGCCAAGTGATTCGAGAAGACGGTCCACAAACTCATCACAGCAAATCAGGCACACCAACCATGGGTGGACTACTGGTGGTGCCAGTAGGTCTTCTCATCGGAGGTTTGATAAGTGTGCATGGTGAAAGCAGTGAGCAACTAGTTGCTCTAGCAGGCATCACGCTGGCCTACATGGTGATCGGTAGCTTCGACGACTGGCGAAGTCTTACGAGAGGAACAAACACTGGCCTCACCCCTCAGGGGAAACTTCTGCTGCAAGCGATAGCAGCCGTGATCTTTCTGGCCTGGGCCAGCTGGCAAGGCTGGATCGACTCGAGCATCGCCCTACCCCTTGGCATGTCCATCCAAATAGGGGTACTGATCTGGCCACTAGCACTATTTGTGTTCCTTGCAGAAAGCAATGCCACCAATCTCACAGATGGACTCGATGGACTAGCCAGTGGTTGCGGGACACTTGTCTTCACAGGGCTAGCAGTTCAACTGATGCTCAGAGGTAATAATGGCGATCCTGTACTTGCAGGGTTCTGCATGGCCATGGCAGGAGCCTGGCTTGGCTTCCTTATACACAACCGCAATCCGGCCAGGATTTTCATGGGAGACACAGGGTCTCTAGCTATGGGGGCTGCCTTAAGCGGTGTGGCAATCCTCTCCAATAGTCTTTGGCCCCTATTGGTAATGGGTGGAGTGTTCCTTGCCGAGTCACTCTCGGTGATTATTCAAGTCTGGGTTTTCAAAGCCACCAAAGGAACTGATGGTGTCGGCAAACGCATATTTAAAATGGCCCCCCTTCACCATCACTTCGAAATTGAAGCTGTAAACGAACAAACAGTGGTGAGAAGCTTTTGGTTGGTAACCGGAGGATTAGTACTTCTCGGCCTACTATTGCGACCTACTGCCTAAGTGCTGAGATGAGCAACTTCAACTGAAAATAGCTTAATTTCACTTAGATCATAAACTCAATTACTTTGCGAATGGAACATAACAATGAATGATCACATAAAAATAACAACTGCCCTGGAAAGCAATTAGTTTAATTCAAACCAAATACACCACTAAATGAAGATCAAGACATACTTTGAATGATATCAAGAGCAATCTTTTATCTATTTAGTCGATCTATGGTTTCACGCACGCACCAACTAGTCGGACTCCAAAAATGCCACGCTTTTTCCAACCCAGACGAGAAAGGCACTATAAAATAATATTTAAGCTTACACTTACCAGCCATTTCGTACGATTTCTTCTGGCTAGAGTGGGCATATTGAATAAAGTCCTGTTCGACAAATATATCTCGCCAATTAGAAATTGCGCAAAATCCAACCCATACTGCAGCCGCTGAAATGCCAATTATCGGAACTCTTTTAAGATTCATGTGCCAATCAATCTGGCAGTGATCATAACAGCCAACAGCCTTTACTAGCCAAGTTAATTAACAGCTGCTGGAATTCAAAAACCCGCTCGTGGGACAATAAAATGCCAAGCATCGTATCGCTTAGTAGGCAGTATTAACGGGCTTAATGACCATTAATAATAGTATATTTACTGTAGAAACGATGGCCACTTATTGAGAACTCTATATTTTTTGCGGCCTGCGGTAATTTTCCGCTAAACAATTGGATAACTCCATAAGGAGAGCAGCTTAGTGCGTTGACTCCATACCAGCCACATACCAACTGTGCTTTAAGGGACTTGTACCCTTGAGCACCCACGCAATCACTTAAATTTCTGCCGGTTAGTTACAAATGAGCTATTTCACCTGGAAAGAAGCCGGTCTTACAAGCGACTGCGCAAGCCTAGAGGCAATGGCTTCCCGTTTTGAAGAGGCGGCAAGTCTGATGCGGCGCATGGCCAAAGAAGGCTTCCAACTAGAACAGAATATGAAAAAGCAGCGAATCACCCATCCAGATCCTGGTGTATTTGAAGCCTGGGGATTTATCAGCGAAGAACCAGCCGTTCGCCAGCTCACACTGATATCTGATCTGAACGTTTAAATACAGCTGAACGCAACAAGCCACTCACTATCAACTCCTGCCCTATGACTACCTTGCCAAAAACCTTACTGTTACTTGGTAGTGGAGAACTCGGCAAAGAAGTAACTATCGCTGCTCAACGGCTGGGCTGCCAAGTGATTGCCTGCGATCGATACTGCGGAGCTCCAGCCATGCAAGTAGCAGACCAAAGCGAAGTACTGGACATGAGCGATGCAGAAGCACTCAAAGCAGTGATCAGGCATCACAAACCAGATGTAGTGATCCCTGAAATAGAAGCACTAGCAGTGAATGCATTAGCAGAGCTGGAAAATGAAGGAATAACAGTGATCCCTACGGCCCGAGCGACAGCCATAACAATGAATCGCGACCGAATCAGAGATCTCGCCGCCGGAGAATTGGCTATACGTACCCCACGCTTTGCCTATGCCAGCAGCGCTGAAGAACTAAACCGTGCAGCAGAACCACTGGGCTGGCCAGTTGTAGTGAAACCAGTAATGAGCTCCTCAGGGAAAGGCCAAAGTGTGGTGAAAAACCCTGAAGGACTTAACCAGGCCTGGGAAACCGCCATGGAAGGCGCGCGCGGCAAATCACCACGAATCATCGTGGAAGAATTTCTTCACTTTGATCAAGAAATTACCCTACTGACAATTCGCCAGCAGGATGGATCCACTCTCTTTTGTGCACCGATCGGACATGAACAAATTGGCGGAGATTATCAATGCAGTTGGCAACCAGCAGAAGTTTCTGCTGATCAACTAAAGCAAGCGCAATCTATGGCCCTTGCTGTCACAAATAATCTTGGAGGTGTGGGGTTGTTCGGAGTGGAGTTCTTTATATGTGGTGATCAAGTGATTTTCTCTGAACTATCGCCAAGACCCCATGACACAGGCCTAGTCACCCTAATTAGCCAAAATCTAAGTGAATTCGAACTGCATCTGCGTGCCATACTAAAACTACCTATTCCTACTATTACCAATGCAGAGGCAGCAGCAAGCAGAGTAATCCTGGCTAAAGAAACTATCCCTACAGTTGCCTACAAAGGTGTAGAACAAGCCCTATCAGAAACTGATAGCCAACTATTACTTTTCGGCAAACCAAATGCTCGACCAGGTCGCCGCATGGGAGTTGCTCTAGCTAAAGGAACATCTCTGGAGGAGACTCGCTCTAAAGCCGATCGTGCTGCAGCATGCATACACGTCGTACAAGGAAATACTCTCAACTAATAGTTCACAAAAACCGATAATGATTCATACCATCTAAAAGTCCAGATACTTGCGGCTTAGAAGCAAAAAATACTCGTTGCAGATGCCTAAAACCTTCAAGAGAAGGATCATGTCCTGCAGGTACTACAGAAGCAATTAATCCCCGCAATAATTCTGCATCGCCCTGCTGACTAGCGACAACCAAAATCTTCTCAAGAGATAACCCCCAACGAAGAGCAAGATGACGAATGGCCTCCGAACGAGAAGCCCGCAAAGGAACAACATCCAAGAACCAATGGCAACGTAAATGTGGACATGCCGCCTGATTCCTCTGCCGTAAACGCTGCCGCACCAACGGCAAAATCGCTTCCCCAGGCTCCTTTAATAAGTAACTCACCTTAAAAGGACCCTGCTGCTGTTCATCTTGAAGCGTCAAATAGTCCTTAAGATCCGCCAAGGCCAACTCCACTGCCTGTCGCTGCCAATCAACACCAATGTGAGCCTGCCAGAGACGATCCGGCTGATCTTCCAAGCCGTAATTGATCTCAGTGCCCGCTCTACTAATCCAAACCTTTGGCATAGGAAGATGCAGCTCTGGATAACGTTGTCGTGCAGCCTGGACAGAACGACCCGTAAAGATGCCAATGCTTTGTTGATCGCCAGCCTTATTGGATTCCAATCTCTGCCGCAACACGGCAAAACCCTCTACCTCTGGTTGTTCGAGACTGCTATCTAAATCAAGCAATAACAAGCTTTCCCCAAGTTGATTGGCCTGATGCTGTTCGCTCGCGACCAAGCTTCGAGGCTGAGCAAATTCCAAACGTTGCTTCATCAATGCCAAGTAATGGCAAACGTGAGCATCCCAACTGAAATGCCGACTTACAGCCTCAATCCCATTCTCACGCCAACGACGCCACTGATCCGGATTTGAACCAGCTTGCTCAATCGAATCTTGAAGAGCTTCTAAATCGGTAACGTCCGCCAACAAACCATTTTCACAACGAGCGAGAATGTCGCGTGGGCCACCATCATCAGTTGCAACCATTGGCAATCCACAAGCCGCAGCTTCTAACAAAGTGAGTCCAAAGGGTTCCGTAAGTGCTGGATTAACAAACAAACCATGACGCAATGCTGCCCAGCGATAAATCGCCGGTATTTGATCTCGACGGTGCTGCTTGGGATAAGCCACCCGGCCATATAGGTCGTAACGGTCAACTAAATCAAAAACCTGCTGAAAAACCTCCCGCTGCTGCTTCTCCAGCTGACGAGGATCATCCCGACAGCCAAGCACCAAAACAAGATTGTGCCGTTGACGCAATACTGAAGAGCGGCCATAAGCCTCCACCAGAGCGGGGATGTTCTTGCGACGGACCGCCCTGGAAATAGCCAAAAGAGGCGGTAAAGAAGGTTCCCTCAAGAAAGGTGCGAACAATCCATCAACAACATCCGTCTCAGTAGAAGAATGAACTGGATGGAAACGAATCGAATCAACACCAGGAGGTACTACCTCAGCCTGAGTTGATACAAATCGCCCATAGCGGGCATATTGTTGATCAATCTCCTGACGAGTACTAGTAATCACCAAACTGCTGTGAGCTAGCGCTAGCTCTTCTGCATCAATACGTTGACTAATTGAATAGGTCTGTTCGATCTGTTCATGATCTCCACCAACCCCCAATAAACGCCTTAACTTTTCCCTACCCAAGGAATGACCTGTAAAAACCAAGGGAATCCCTAACCTGCGACTAACAAGAGCACCGACATAGCCAGCATCGGCATAATGTGAATGAATCCAATCAGGAAGGTGTTCTTGTTGTTGTAGATAGCTAACAATCTGATCCGCTAAATCATCCAAATAAGGCCAAAATAACTCCTTACGTAAATAACGTTTAGGCCCAAAAGGCATCCTTATGATTCTGGCACCAGGAGCAACCTCCTCATTGGGACGAGAATAATCAGCAGAAACCCGACGATCATGAATCAAGCGAGTAACCACATCAACCTGCTCAACCTCAGGACGAGCAGCCAACCCCCTAACTAGCTCAAGCACATAAAGAGACTGACCTCCTGTATCAGCATCACGACCCAATTCCAAATCATGAGATCGAAATAGGCCATGAAGATGCAGCTGAAGCAATCTCAAACCCAACTTATGCCTCCAAGGCGATCAAGAAGCCAATCCTTTTCAAGGACCGCAATTAAGGCATGATCAGGGGACCTACCTGCTCACAAACCTAAAGAAAAAATTAGAAAACTATGCCCAAGCCGGCTTGAATCGCCAAAATCTACACTCCTTACTGTGTTCTCTCTAGGCCAGAGAAGACAAATACTTTGGCTCAATCATTGCGAAATACAAAGCTTAGAAACTTAAAAACATCAGCGATAGCGTTTCAAAGCCGCTTCACTGACATCAACAAGAGGGTAGATCGCATCACCCCAACCGCCGCCACTGAAAGTGACAACTC